>CANGHQ010000197.1 GCA_947453585.1 Burkholderiales bacterium
AAAGCGCAGCTGGCCCAGCACGTTGTCAAACAGCACCAAAGCGCGCGGGTGGGCTTGCAGCACGGCGTCCAGGTCGGTCAGGGCGTCAGCCGTGTTGCACTGCAAAGCGGTGTCTGAGGCGCGCAGTGCCGCGCCGTGGCGCAGGCGGAACAGGGGCGCGGCCCAGCGGTCCAGGTCAAAGGTGGTCACGGTTTGAAAGCTTTGCAGCCAGCTGCTGGGCATCATCCAGCCCGCACTTGCACCCACGATCACGAGTTCTGAAGCGGCGTCTTTTGAGGGCGGCATCTGGCCCAGCCACTGCGCGATGTCGGCGCAGGTGGCCGTCCACTGCGCCTGGTGGCGCCAAGCGTGCAGATGCCAGAACAGGCCGCCAGAGGGGTTCATGCGGCGCGGGCCTGGTTGAATTGCAGCATGCCGAGTTCGTCCATGCTGTGCTGCTCGCGCTTGTTGGTGTACTTTTGCACAGCAAGGCGGTCGTTTTCGGTCAGGGTTTTCATCTTCAGGCGTTCGGCTTCGGCCTGCCGCATGCGGTGGGCCAGGGTTTGCAGGTGCAACTGCGAGGTGCCAATGTCGCGCTCCACGCGTTCGCGCAGCGTCAACAGCTGCGACATGAACTGGCGCTGGTTCATGGCGTCCGACATGCCACGGGACGTGTCGGCGGCAGCCGTCTTGGCGCGGTACTCTTCATAGAGCTGCTCCAGACGCTGCTGGCTGGCAAGCAGCGAATCGCGCAGCTGTTCGGCCTGCACGGTCTCCGCACGCAGCTTGGTGATTTTTTGTTCGGCCTTGCCTTCCAGGGCGGACCAACAGGCGCGGATCTTCATGCGGGTTTTCCTTGGGGCTGTGTTGGGCTTGCGTGGGCGGTCATGGGTTTCAGAGCTCCATTAGCACGCGCAGGTCGGTGCGGCAGCTGCTTTCTTCGACGCCGGTGTACATGTCTTGGCGCAGGTAGTTTTCCATGGTCTCGCGCAACAAAATGGCCTGGTCGATCTCGGGGTTGGAGCCGGCCTGGTAGGCCCCCACCTGAATCAAGTCCACGTTTTGCTGGTAAAGCGACCACAGGCGGCGAAAGCGGTTGGACAGCTTCAAATCGGTGGGCGAAAGCAGGTTTTGCATCACGCGCGAGATCGAGCCGGTCAGGTCAATGGCGGGGTAATGCGCGGCGTCGGCCAGCTTGCGCGAGAGCATCACCTGGCCGTCGAGAGAGGCGCGGGCAATGTCCACAATCGGGTCGTTGCCGTCGTCGCCTTCGGCCAGCACGGTGTAGATGGCAGTAATCGAGCCATGCCCATGGCGCCCGACACCGGCGCGTTCAATCAAATTGGGCAAGAGCGCAAACACCGAAGGCGGGTAGCCCTTGGACGTGGGCGGCTCGCCAATGGCCAGGCCAATCTCGCGCTGGGCGTGGGCCACGCGGGTCAGGCTGTCCACCAGCATCAGCACGTCTTTGCCCTGGTCACGAAAGTACTCAGCCACCACGTGGGTGAGGTGCGCGGCTTTGAGGCGCAGCACCGGCGACACATTGGCCGGGGCGGCAATCACCACCGCCTTGGCCAGGCCTTCGGGCCCAAGTGTTTCGGTAATAAAAGCCTGCACCTCGCGCCCGCGTTCGCCAATCAGGCCAATGACCACGATGTCGGCTTTGGTAAAGCGCGTGAGCATGCCCAAAAGCACGCTCTTGCCCACGCCAGAGCCGGCCACCAGGCCGACGCGCTGGCCGCGCCCCAGGGTGAGCAAGCCGTTGATGGCTTTGACGCCCACGTCCAGCACTTTGTTTATGGGGCCGCGCTCCATGGGGTTGAGCGGCAGGCCCAAGAGGCCGAGTTTGGTGGTGCATGCGGGCTTGGGTTTGCCGTCCAGTGGCTCGCCCTGGGCGTCAATCACGCGGCCCAGCAGTTCTTCGCCCAAGAGCGCGTGCCCGCTTTCGCTCAGCACCCGCACTGACGCGCCAGGGCCAATGCCCACAGGCTCAGAAAACGGCATGAGGTAAATCGTTTTGTCGGCAAACCCGACCACTTCGGCCTCAATGCGGTGGCCGGCCTGGCCGACCACTTCGCAACAAGCGCCCACCGGCGCCATGATGCCGCGCGCCTCTAAGCGCAAGCCCACCAGGCGCACCAGGGTGCCGCTGCGCGCTGGGCGCGTGCTGCGCAGCTGCGATACCGCCTGATCGACCTCGGTGTCAAAGTTAAACATGGTCTTCTGCGTCACGCAGGATTTCGTCGATGGCCGCTACCGTGTCGTAGCCGGCATCAATCGGGGCGGCAGCGCTCGGTGCCATGCGCGGGCGGGCGTCTTCCACGCCAGTGCTGGGCAGGCGGTCGCTGGCAATGCGCTCGGGGCTGAACGCCGTTTTGGCGCGCCAGCGGGGTTCGTCCACGGCCAGGCCGCGGGCCAGGGCCACCAGGCGCTCGCCAATCAGGTCTTCCACCAAGGCGTCGTTGGCGCTGGCGCGCACGCTGCCGGGCAAAAGCTTGTCGTTAGGCTGCAGGCGCAGCGCCGAGCCCTCGGCCAGGCCAGAGCGCTCGCGCAGCGCTTGCAGCATGGCGAGGTCAGCCGGGTTGAGTTCTACCAGCACCATCGACTCGTCGTGCTGCGCCAGTTCGTCCACGCAGCGTTGCACCAGGCGCTCGATGGCGCCGCCGTCCAGGGCCAGTTCGGCCAGCACCAGCTGTTCTGCCAGGTGCAGGGCCAGGCGCTTGAGCGGCTCAAAAAAGCTTTGCGGGCTTTGCTGCAGCAGGGCCAGCGCGTCGGCCAGGGCGTTGACCAGCGCATGGTCGTCGCCCAGCGCTGCGCGCAGCTTGGCTTCCATTTCGGTTTGCAGCGCGGCGCGGGCCTCAGCGGCGCCTTGGGCGCGGCCTTCTTCGCGCGCTTTTGCCAGGGCCTCGGCGGTGGCTACGGGTGTTTCCACCACGGGCGGGGGCAGGGGCGCAACGGCGGCAGTAGCGGCCGGTGCCTCTTCAATATCAGGGGCGGCTGCCGGGGGCAGCAGGTCAGCCGTGGGAACGTCAAAGTCCGTCAGGCCAAACACCGGCTCGCGCTGGGTGCGCCAAGCGCTGGCGACAAAGCCGCTCTCGGGGGCTATTGGGTGGTTCAGGTCGGTGGGCTGCCAGACGCGCGCAGGGCGCACCTCGGGCTTGCGGGCGTCCGCTTGCGCAGAAGCTGCCGCGTCGTTAGACATAGTCGGCGCCGCCGCCTAGCACCAGATCGCCCGCATCGGCCAGCTTGCGTGCCGAGCGCATGATGGTCTTTTGGGCGTCTTCCACGTCCGACAGGCGCATGGGGCCCATGGCTTCCATGTCGTCCTTGAACATGCCGCGTGCACGCTCGGACATATTGCCCAGAAACTTGTCCTTGACCGCTTCGCTGGCGCCTTTGAGGGCTTTCATCATCAGATCGGGTTCGACGTTGCGCATGATCACCTGGATGCCCTTGTTGTCCACGCCAGTCAGGTTCTCGAAGGTGAACATATTGTCCTGAATCTTCTGCATCAGCTCGGGGTCCAGCGTTTTGAGGCCGCCCATGACCGAGGCTTCGAGCGCTGTCTTGGTCAGATTCAAAATATTGGCCGCAGCCTTGATGCCGCCCAGGCTGGACGATTTGGACGTCGAGTTGGTGGAGAACTGCTTTTTCATGATGGCTTCAAGCTCAATCATGGCCGAGGGCTGCACCGTTTCCAGGCTGGCCACGCGCTGCATGATTTCGGCGCGCGACTCGGGCGGCAAAAAGTTCAGCACTTCGGCGGCTACGCCGTTTTCCAGCACCGACAAGATGATGGCCACCACCTGGGGGTGTTCGGCCTTGATCATGTCGGCAATCGAACGGGCATCCATCCAGCTCAATATCTCAAGTCCTTTGCTGCCTTGGCTCGGGTTGATGCGGCCCAGGACTGACGCGGCCTTGTCGTCGCCCAGGGCGCGTTTGAACACTTTTTCCACATAGTCCGAGGTGCCCAAGCCCAGATTGGTCTGGCGTTTGATCTCGGCCACAAACTCGTCCAGCACGGCGTTCACCGCTTCTTGCGACAACTCGGCCACCTGCACCATGGCCACGCCCAGACCCTGGACTTCTTTGGGGTTGAGGTAGCGGATGATGTTGGCGGCCTGTTCTTCACCGAGCAGCAGCATGAGCACGGCGGCGCGCTGGGTGCCGGTCAGGGCGTCCATTTCCCGACGCAAGGCGTCGGTATAGGCGGCGGGGCCGGTCAGTTTGGGGTCGTTCTCTGCCATTTTTCGTTCTCTTTATTCCGATCAGCCAGGCTTGATCATGTTCTTCAGCACGCTGGCCACACGGGCCGAGTCGTCGGAGACGATCATGCGGATCAGGGCGACCTTGTCGTCGTAGGTGTTTGCAGTATCGAGCATCTCGGCAGAGATGGCGGACTTGTTGGACTTCATCTTCGCCTTCATCTCTTCGAGCGTGTCGGCGGCGGACGGTTGGGCGTTGGCGGCTTCGGCGGTGGCCGCAGCGGCAGATTCGAGTGCCAGGGTCTCTTCCTGTGCCATCTGGATGCTTTCGGCGGCGGCTTGGGCCGCTTCCTTGTCGCGGTTCATCATGTGCATGACCACCGGGCGCACCACCACCATCAGGAAGGCCACAAACATCAGGCCCAGAAAGCCCGACTTGATGTTGTTCATGACCGACTCGTCCTTGTGCCAAGGAATGCTCATGTCCATGGGCACGTCCGGCTCAAACTTGGCCTGCACCACGCTGACCACGTCTTTGCGGCCTTCATCAAAGCCCACCACGCCGCGT
>CANGHQ010000198.1 GCA_947453585.1 Burkholderiales bacterium
CAAGTGGTCGCTGGCGGCTTTGCTGGCGCTGTAGGGGCTGTTGGGCTCATAGCGGTGGGTCTCGGTAAACGCCGGGTCGCTGGCTGCGAGCGAGCCATAGACCTCGTCGGTGGACACGTGCAACAGCCGAAATGCCGCTTTGGCCGGGGCGTCCAGCGTGGCCCAGTAGGCGCGCACTTGTTCTAGCAAGTGAAAAGTACCCACGATATTGGTCTGTATGAACTCGCCCGGGCCCAGGATGGAGCGGTCCACATGGCTCTCCGCTGCAAAGTTGAGCACAGCGCGCGGTTGGTGTTGCGCGAGCAGGGCGCCCACCAAGTGCGCGTCGCCAATGTCGCCCTGGACAAAAACGTGGCGCGGGTCACCGGTCAAAGGAGCCAGGTTGTGTACGTTGCCCGCGTAGGTGAGCTTGTCCAGGTTGAGCACGGTTTCGTCCGAGCCGGCGAGCCAGTCCAGAACGAAGTTGCTGCCAATAAATCCGGCGCCGCCGGTCACGAGGATGGTCATTTGGGAGGGGTGCTTCTAAAAAGTGTCTGCAATAGAGGTGCTTGGCAAGCTGCGGATTATCCATGGCACTGTGGTGTGGAGCGCGCGCTTTTATCCTTGCAGTGCAGCAAATTGACACCCAAATCAGGGTAAACTCGCATGCACGTTGGAGAGCGGGAGATGGTCGAGAGGCCGCTCATGCATCCTTGTGAAACCGCCGTCGTGGTGAAATTGGTAGACACGCTATCTTGAGGTGGTAGTGGCGAAAGCTTTGCGAGTTCGAGTCTCGCCGACGGCACCAAACAATAATTGCGCAGCCCCGCGCTGTAGGGTTAGCGCAAGCAACGCTGGTCAGAATTTAGTGATGCGCATTGATCAATACCTTCCCGTCCTGATGTTCATACTGGTCGGCGTGGCTGTCGGCATCATCCCGCAGGTACTGGGCTACATTTTGGGCCCCAACCGCCCTGACGCGGCAAAAAACTCCCCTTACGAATGCGGTTTCGAGGCTTTCGAAGACGCTCGCATGAAATTTGATGTGCGCTACTACTTGGTTGCCATCCTGTTTATTTTGTTCGACTTGGAAATCGCGTTTCTCTTTCCCTGGGCCGTTTCGCTCAAGGAAATTGGTCCTACGGGCTTCTGGTCGGTGATGGTTTTCCTGGCCATTCTGGTCGTGGGCTTTGCCTACGAGTGGAAAAAAGGCGCCCTGGATTGGGAGTAGATGAATGATTGAAGGCGTCCTGAACGAAGGCTTTGTCACCACGAGTTACGACTCGGTGGTGAACTGGGCCAAAACTGGGTCCATTTGGCCCATGACCTTTGGCCTGGCCTGCTGCGCAGTGGAAATGATGCATGCGGCTGCGGCCCGCTACGACCTGAGCCGCTTTGGCTCCGAGGTCTTTCGCGCCAGCCCCCGCCAGTCCGATTTGATGATTGTGGCCGGCACCCTGTGCAACAAAATGGCCCCGGCCTTGCGCAAGGTCTACGACCAGATGTCCGAGCCGCGCTGGGTCATCAGCATGGGTTCGTGCGCCAATGGCGGTGGCTACTACCACTACAGCTATTCCGTGGTGCGCGGTTGCGACCGAATCGTGCCGGTGGATGTGTACGTTCCTGGCTGCCCGCCCACCGCCGAGGCGCTGGTCTACGGCATCTTGCAATTGCAGCAAAAAATCCGCCGCACCGAAACCATTGTCCGGGCCTGAGTATTTATGACTGAATTTTCTGTTCGTCCCGAGGCTACCCAGGACGCTGTGGTGTTGGCGCTCGGCGACAAGGTCAAGCACATTTCCATCGCGCTGGGTGAAGTCACTGTGCAAGTCGCCGCCAGCGACTACCACGCAGCAGCCCTGTTGTTGCGCGACGCCCCCGGCTGCCAGTTTGAGCAAATGATGGACTTGTGCGGTGTTGACTATTCCGAATACGGAAACGCGGTGCACGAAGGACCGCGCTACTGCGTGGTGGTGCATTTGCTGTCGATCAGCCTGAACCAACGCGTTCGTCTCAAGGTGTTTGCGCCCGACGACGACATGCCTGTGGTCGAGTCCATCAACGACATCTGGAACGCGGCCAACTGGTTCGAGCGCGAAGCGTTTGACCTGTTTGGCGTGGTGTTTGAAGGCCATGACGACCTGCGTCGCATCCTCACCGATTACGGCTTTATCGGTCACCCCTTCCGCAAAGACTTTCCCACCACCGGCCACGTGGAAATGCGCTATGACGCCGAGCAGGCGCGCGTGATCTACCAGCCAGTGACCATCGAGACCCGCGAAATTACCCCGCGCATCATCCGGGAAGACAAATACGGAGGCCTGCATTAAGCAGTTGTTTGCATGGCTGAAATCAAGAACTACACCCTGAACTTTGGACCGCAACATCCGGCCGCGCACGGCGTGCTGCGCCTGGTGCTCGAGCTCGACGGCGAAGTGATCCAGCGCGCTGATCCGCACATTGGTCTCTTGCACCGCGCCACCGAAAAGCTGGCCGAGACCAAGACCTATATGCAGGCCTTGCCCTATATGGACCGGCTCGATTACGTCTCCATGATGTGCAACGAGCACGCGTATTGCCTGGCGATTGAGAAGCTGCTGGGCATTGAGGTGCCGATACGCGCCCAGTACATCCGTGTGATGTACGCCGAAATCACCCGTTTGCTCAACCACCTGATGTGGCTGGGTTCGCACGGCAATGACTGCGGCAGCTCCACCATCCTGATTTACACCTTTCGCGAGCGCGAAGACCTGTTTGACATGTACGAAGCCGCCAGCGGCGCGCGCATGCATGCGGCCTATTTCCGTCCGGGCGGCGTTTACCGCGACCTGCCGGATTCCATGCCCCAGTTCAAGGCTAGCCGCGTGCGCAACGCCAAGGGCGTGGCAGAGCTCAACAAGAACCGCCAAGGTTCCTTACTCGACTTTATTGACGATTTCACGCAGCGCTTTCCCGCCTGCCTGGCCGAATACCACACGCTCTTGACCGACAACCGCATCTGGAAACAGCGCACCGTCAACATCGGCATCGTCACGCCTGAGCGCGCGCTCAATATGGGCTTTACCGGCCCCATGCTGCGCGGCTCCGGCGTCGCCTGGGATTTGCGCAAGAAGCAGCCCTACGAAGTCTATTCCGAGATGGATTTCGACATCCCGGTGGGTAAAACCGGCGACGTGTACGACCGCTACTTGGTGCGTATGGAAGAGATGAAGCAGTCCAACCACATCATCCAGCAATGCGTGAAGTGGTTGCAGGCCAACCCGGGCCCGGTGATCACCGACAACCACAAGGTGGCGCCGCCTTCGCGCGAAGCGATGAAGACGAATATGGAAGGCCTGATCCACCACTTCAAGCTCTTTACCGAGGGCTTTCACGTGCCCGAGGGCGAGGCCTATGCGGCGGTGGAACATCCCAAGGGTGAGTTTGGCATCTACATCGTGAGCGATGGCGCCAACAAACCCTACCGCCTGAAGATCCGTCCGCCGGGCTTTGCCCATTTGGCCGGACTCAATGAAATGGCCAAGGGCCACATGATTGCTGACGCGGTGTCCATTATTGGCACCATGGACATTGTTTTTGGAGAGATTGACCGATGATCTCGGATGCCACCAAAGCGCGCTTCGACCACGAAGTTGCCAAGTTTCCCGCAGATCAGAAACAGTCCGCAGTGATGGCCTGTCTGGCCATTGTCCAGCAGGAACTGGGCTGGGTCAGCCCCGAGAGCGAACGCGTGGTCGCGACGCACCTGGGCATGGCGCCCATGGCGGTGCACGAAGTCACCACCTTCTACAACATGTACAACCAAAAGCCGCTGGGCAAGTACAAGCTCAACGTCTGCACCAATTTGCCCTGCCAGTTGCGCGGTGGCGCGCAGGCGCTGGCGCATCTTGAACACAAACTCGGCATCCATGCCGGGCAAACCACGGCGGATGGCCTGATTACGCTGCAGCCCAGCGAGTGCCAGGGCGCTTGCGCTGATGCGCCCGTGCTGCTGGTTAACGACCGCACCATGTGCAGCTTTATGAGCAACGACAAACTCGACCAGTTGATTGACGGCCTGCGGTCGGCGGAGGGCAGTCTGTGAACGTGCACCAACTGCTTTCCCAATTTCAGGCCACTGGCCTGGAATCGTCCTTCCACGGTCGTCACATCGAACCCCAAATCATGGCCGGTTTGGATGGCGCCAACTGGGGCCTGCAAGACTATGTGGCGCGCGGTGGCTATGCCGCCCTGCGCAAAATTTTGGGCCAAGACGGCGGCGAAGGCCTGACGCAAGACCAGGTGATTGCCACGGTCAAGGAGTCAGGTTTGCGCGGCCGCGGCGGCGCGGGCTTCCCGACCGGTCTGAAGTGGAGCTTTATGCCCCGCCAGTTTCCGGGTCAAAAATACCTGGTCTGCAATTCGGACGAAGGCGAGCCCGGTACCTGCAAAGACCGCGACATCATGCAGTTCAACCCGCATGCGGTGATTGAAGGCATGGCGATTGCCGCCTTTGCCATGGGCATCAACGTGGGCTATAACTACATCCACGGCGAGATTTTCCAGACCTACGAGCGCTTTGAAGAAGCGCTGGAGCAAGCGCGCGCCGCAGGCTTTCTGGGTCAGGGCATCATGGGCAGCACCTTCAACTTCCAGTTGCACGCCAGCCACGGTTTTGGCGCCTACATCTGCGGCGAAGAAACTGCCTTGTTGGAGTCGCTGGAGGGTAAAAAAGGCCAGCCTCGCTTCAAGCCACCGTTCCCGGCCA
>CANGHQ010000199.1 GCA_947453585.1 Burkholderiales bacterium
AGAAACAATTTCCCACCCACATACTGGCAACTAAGCCCCAGAATAAATCAGGGTGATTTGCGATCATATTCGGGCCGGGCTGAACACCTTTGACAATAAAGGCTGCCATCATCAAGGCCATGACCGCATTTTCAGGAATACCAATACTCATCAGCGGAATAAAACTGGTTCGGGCTGCCGCCTCATCGGCTGCGGCCTGACCGGCAACGCCTTCGATTGCACCCTGGCCCATCTCGTCTTTGTACTTGCTGAAGCGCTTGTCAACCGCATAGGCCGCGAACTGCGCGATCACCGGTCCACCACCAGGTAACAGGCCCAACACGGAACCGATCACGCTACCACGCAGGGCGCTAGGAATGATCCGTTTGAACTCGGGCCAAGTGGGCATGAGTTTGATCTCGCCATTGAACGGCGTTTGTTCACCTCCACCATCCAGATTTTTCACGATTTCAGCGATGCCAAAGCAACCCAACGCCACACTGATAAGACCAACGCCATCGGCAAGAAAAGAGAAATCCATGGTAAATCGCGGAACACCACTGTTCACATCGGTTCCAACCAACCCCAGCAGAACGCCAATCAAGGTCATCGCCAGACCATTGAGCATGCTTCCTGTGGTGACAAAACTGACACAGACGAAGCCCAGCAACATCAAGGCACAATAATCGGCCGGCCCGAACAAAAGTGCTACTTCACCCAATGTGGGAGCTAGGGTCGCAAGCACCAATATGGCAACGGTTCCACCAATGAAGCTTGAAATGCCGGCCGTAAACAACGCCAAACCGGTTTTACCGTTCAAGGTCATCTGATAACCGTCAATACACGCCACAATGCTACTGGCGTGCGGAATTTTCATTGTGATGGCACTAACGCTGTCTCCGTATTGAGCCCCGTAGTAGATACCTGCCAGCATAATAATTGAGCCATCGGTGGGGATGGAGTAAGTCAACGGCAGCAATAGGCTGATCGTAGACAACGGCCCCAAGCCCGGCAGCAGGCCGACCAAGGTACCCACAACGCAGCCAATGGCGCAATACATCAGGTTTTGCCATGTCAGCGCATGCTCAAAACCAAAAGCGAGATTATGTATCAAGTCCATTATATTAAGGGCAGGTTAAGGCCGAGTAAGTATTTAAATCCAAAAGCGACTGCAACGAGACAGACTGAAATTTTTATATTGCGCACTACCGTGAAGGATTTAGCAGCGAATGCGGAACAAAAAACCAGGAAAAATATCCCGAAAATCATATTTAGAAACTGGGAAATTACCGCAAACCCGCAGAGACCCAGTAATACAACAGCAATATTTTTAAAGTTATAACTGATCGGGACGGGAGGCTTATAGTAAGCGCCGATGATGGTTGCCACGCCAATCACAAGGAGCATGCCACTGACCAAAAGTGGAAACATGCCTGGACCGGCTTTTCCAAACTTACCGATTGAGTAAGTCATGGAGGTGATTCCAAACATTAGCGATATTATCGTAAGGAACAGGCCCCTTACAAGATTCATATTTTTCATATAATTTCTATTTTCTCCGAACATTTCACTACCACTGACAGCTTATCAGAAATTAAAACGGTAGGTGAAAACCCTTGCTACGACAGAACCCGCCTAAGCGTAGACGCCAAACTGGGAAAGGCTCAGTCCGCTTGTCGGCGTAACCAATTCGCTAAAGTATGTCGTCGGAAGCAGGCCAGGACTGGGAAGGCCCGCAAAACCACCATCCACATCTCCCACAAGATAGCCGACCAGTCCGACATGGACGTCAATCCCGCCCCCCCAATTCGCTGCTGATCTCAGGCGCAGCACCTGGATTCGCATTTGCTTTTGCGGGCACGGTCAAGTCAGATTCGTTAACAAAAACCCAATGGGGGGGGCTGAAGTCAGTGACAACCCCACCACGTGCTTGAGCACTCCGATGGCGTCCGTCAGGCTGACCACGCCATCGCCATTGAAATCGGCGGCAAGCGCTTGGTACGGGGACAGCGGTTTGCCCGAGTCGTTGACGTCCAGGCCCACCACCATTTTCAAGATGGCGATGGCATCTTGAAGGTTCACAGCCGCAGACGTAATGTCTGTCTCACCTGCCCGTGACCTGCCCACGATCCGGTCGGCCAGCGCAAATTATTTGTCGTTACCATGCGCTGGTCTTCTTTCTCTATTGCCCCACCCCATGAAAACCAAAGCCGCCGTCGCCTGGAAAGCAGGCCAGCCCCTGGCCATTGAAACCGTAGACCTGCAAGGGCCCAAGTTTGGCGAGGTGCTGGTCGAAATCAAGGCCACGGGTATTTGCCACACCGACTACTACACGCTGTCGGGCGCAGACCCCGAGGGCATTTTTCCCGCCATCCTGGGCCATGAGGGCGCGGGCATTGTGGTGGACGTGGGGCCGGGCGTCACCGGCCTCAAAAAAGGCGACCACGTCATTCCGCTCTACACCCCCGAATGCCGGGAATGCAAGTTTTGCCTGAGCCGCAAAACCAACCTGTGCCAGCGCATCCGTAGCACCCAAGGCAAAGGCCTGATGCCCGACGCCAGCAGCCGCTTCAGCCTGGACGGCAAGCCCATTTTTCATTACATGGGCACCAGCACTTTTAGCAATTACACCGTGGTGCCTGAGATTGCCCTGGCCAAAATCCGCGACGACGCGCCCTTCGACAAGGTCTGCTACATCGGCTGCGGCGTGACGACCGGCATTGGCGCGGTGCTGTTTACCGCCAAGGTCGAGGCCGGCGCCAACGTGGTGGTGTTTGGCCTGGGCGGCATTGGCCTGAACGTGATCCAGGGCGCAAAAATGGTAGGTGCAGACAAAATCATCGGTGTGGACATCAACCCGGCGCGCCAAGCCATGGCGCGCAAGTTCGGCATGACCCACTTTCTGAACCCCAAAGAGATTGAGGCCGCAGGCGGCAACTTGGTCGATGCCATTGTGCAACTCACCGACGGCGGGGCCGACTACAGCTTTGAATGCATCGGCAACACCAAGGTCATGCGCCAAGCGCTGGAATGCACGCACAAGGGCTGGGGCCGCAGCATCATCATCGGCGTGGCCGAAGCCGGGGCCGAGATCAGCACCCGGCCGTTTCAATTGGTGACCGGGCGCAAGTGGGAAGGCTCTGCCTTTGGCGGCGCGCGCGGGCGCACCGACGTGCCAAAAATCGTGGACTGGTACATGGAAGGCAAGATCAATATCGACGACTTGATCACCCACACCATGCCCATTGAGGACATCAACAAAGGCTTTGACCTGATGAAAAGTGGGGAGTCCATCCGGGGCGTAGTGCTGTTTTAGCTAGTTAAGCGTAAGCTGACAGCGTCTACCGACCTACTTTGCCATTGGAAAACCCATGCTGCCCGTTGTCCTACAAGTCCTTCTCCGAAGGAAATCAAAACTCAGGGGCGAGCCGACTCCCTTAATGAGTAACGAAAAGCTGGACCGCATGGGCCGGCGCTGGGTCGCCGTGATCTTCGCTATAGGCCTGTTTTTCGGCTTGGGCTATCTCTATACCCAATTTGCCGCGTAAGCCCGTCCGTTGAGCGGCGCCTTGGGGCCGGGCCGCCCAAGCGTCTGCCGCTTCAGTCGCCGTGCTTGTCTTCCTGCGCATCGCGCTCGGCGCGCGTGGCAGGACGGGCGATCTTTTTCAGGCGCACCAGGCGGCTGTGTTCAATGTCGTCTTTCTTGATCTGCCGCTCGGCATCGATCTTTTGGCCCACCGCCAGCCATTGGGTAAATTCTTCGGGCGTCTCCAGCGTCACGCGGCCCAGGCTGCCAGCGCGAAAGTCGTAAATCGCAATCTCGGCCGCCTTTTGCAAATTGATGCGCCCGCCGGACTGCAAAGCGCCGCGCTTCTTGCCAATGGCGGCCAAAATTTCTTCGTCGTTCATGGCCGCCACACCCTCAATTTTGTAGCGGGCCTCAACCTCGTGGGCGTAGTGCTGGCGCATGTAGTCCAACAACTCCAGCGCCACTTCTTCTTCGTTGAACGCATTGCGCCCAATGGCGCCACTGGCGGCCAGGTTGTAGCCACTCTTGGCCACGATGATGCGCGGCCACAGCACACCGGGCGTGTCGTACAGGTAAAAGTCGTCGGCAATCGTGATGCGCTGCTCAATTTTCGTGACACCCGCCTCGTCGCCGGTTTTGGCGGAGCGCTTGCCCTTCAAGGTGTTGATCAGCGTTGACTTGCCCACATTGGGAATGCCGCAAATCAGCACCCGCATGGGTTTGGCCATGCCGCCGCGGTTGGGCGCCAAGGTGTGGCAGGCTGCCACCAGTGCGCGCGCTGGCGTGCTCATGCTGGCGTCTAGGCCCAGGGCGCGCACGCCCGGCAGCACGTTGTAGTGCGCGAGCCACTGCTCGGTGCGCGCCGGGTCGGCCAGGTCTTGTTTGTTGAGCACCTTGAGCGCGGGTTTGCCGCTGGTGATATCGGCGAGCATGGGGTTGGCGCTGGAGCCGGGCAGGCGGGCGTCGAGCAGCTCGATCACCACGTCAATGTCTTTGATGCGCTCGCCAATGGCCTTGCGTGTGAGATGCATGTGGCCGGGAAACCATTGGATCGCCATATATTTTTATTCTTTCACTCGGAGTCAGGGCCCCGATTGTCCGGTACTTTGCGCGTAGGCCTCAACGCACGCCAAAGCCGCGCATGCTCAGGCGCTGCGGCCCAAGCGTTCGGGTGACAGGTATTGCGTCAAATACTGTGCAAACGGCAA
>CANGHQ010000200.1 GCA_947453585.1 Burkholderiales bacterium
CCGCTCGCTTTCACTCGGCGGCGGCGGCTGATGCGGCCGAGCAAGACTTCATCAACCGAAGCCAGGGCGGCATTCCCGACCAGATCGAAGAGCGCCAACTGGCGCTGGCTGACGGCGCGCCTTGGGGCATTGCCGCCCTGCTCAAAGCCACCGGCCTGGCCGCCTCCAGCGGCGAAGGCAACCGCCTGATCGACGGCGGCGGCGTGCGCGTGGACAGCGCGGTGGTCAGCGACAAAGGCCTCAAGCTGGGCGCGGGCACCTATGTGCTGCAAGTGGGCAAGCGCAAGTTTGTGCGCGTGACCCTGGCCTAAGCCCCCATGCAAGCGCTGATCCAGCGGGTGCGCCGCGCCAGCGTCACCATTGACGGCGCGCTGGTGGGGCAGATCGGCGCGGGCCTGCTGGTCCTGGTGTGCGCCGAGCACGGCGACACCCCGGAGCAGGCGGACAAGCTGCTGGCCAAAATACTCAAGCTGCGCATCTTTAGTGACGCTGACGGCAAGATGAACCGCGGCGTGCAAGACCTGGACGGCGCGGGCAGCCACGGTGGCCTGCTGGTGGTGAGCCAGTTCACCCTGGCCGCCGACACCACGGGCGGTAACCGCCCCAGCTTCAAAAACGCCGCCGCCCCTGAGCTGGGCCGCGCCCTGTACGACTACTTTGTGCAGCAGGCGCGCGTCCTGCACAGCGAGGTGGCCACCGGCGTGTTTGCGGCGGACATGCAGGTGGAACTGGTGAATGACGGGCCGGTGACTATTCCTATGCGGGTGGTGGCTGCCAGTTGAAGCTAGTTACAGCCATTGCCAAGAAGACACGCGGGACGCAGACCGCCATGGCACTCAGCTCCGTTCGTGTCCTCCGCCCTGCGGGCTCCCCCTTTACCTCACTGCGCTGAGCGCCATGCCGTCCTGCGTCTGCAAGCGATGTTGGCGCACTGATGACATTGAGTCGTCGAGCACCAACCTCGTAGGCTGGCGGTGATGGCGGGGTGGATGCTGCAGCGAAATAAAGGAGGAGCCCGCAGGGCGGGGGACATTCGCGGAAGCATCTACCCCGCTGTCACCGGCGTACTCAAGCGTTCAACAAAACGCCTGCTGGCGTGGTTTTTCCTTCATGAATTAATACGGATTGTCAAACCCCAGCCGCGCCATGATCTCCGCCTCGCGCAGCTCCATCACCTGCGCGTCTTCGTCGAGTTCGTGGTCCCAGCCTTGGGCGTGCAGGGCGCCGTGGACGATGAGGTGGGCGTAGTGGGCTTGCAGGGTTTTGCCCTGGTCTTTGGCTTCCTTTTCCACCACCGGCGCGCACAGCACCAGGTCGGCGGTGACGACGGGTTCTAACGTGTAGTCAAAGGTCAGCACGTTGGTGGCGTAGTCTTTTTTGCGGTATTCGCGGTTCAGCTCTTGGCCCTCGTGCGCGTCCACGATGCGCACGGTGATTTCGGCTTCGCTGGCCAATGCGTGGCGCAGCCAGCGCGCCACTTTGTGGCGGGGCAGGGCGGCGCGGTGGAGTTCGGCGCCTTGCAGCTTGCCGAATTGAAGGGACAGGGTCAGGGCGTGCAGCATGGGTGAATCAATTTTTGATGGGGCGGGTTTACAGCGTAGGTCACAGAGTGGTCTTGCTGCGCGGCGCGCGGGTCTTGGGCAGGCCGGTGCGGGGCGCGGCCACTTCGGGTTCGGGCAGGCTGGACGCGTTACCCAGCGCCAGGGCGATTTCTTCTTGGGCGCGCGATGCGTCGTAGGCGTCCACAATGCGCGCGACCAGCGGGTGGCGCACGATGTCGATGCTCGTCAGCCGCGTGATGGCGATGCCTTCAACCCGGCGCAGCGTGCGTTCGGCGTCAATCAGGCCGCTGAGCTGGGTTTTGGGCAGGTCGATCTGGCTCACGTCGCCGGTGATCACGGCCTTGGTGCCAAAGCCGATGCGGGTCAGGAACATCTTCATCTGCTCGGGCGTGGTGTTTTGCGCCTCGTCCAGAATCACAAAAGCGTTGTTCAGCGTGCGCCCGCGCATAAAGGCCAGCGGCGCAATCTCCAGCGCCTGGCGCTCAAAGGCTTTTTGCACTTGCTCAAAACCCATCAGGTCGTAGAGCGCGTCGTACAGGGGGCGCAAATAGGGGTCTACCTTTTGGTTCAGGTCGCCGGGCAAAAAGCCCAGGCGCTCACCAGCTTCAACCGCCGGGCGGGTGAGCACAATGCGCTGCACCGCGCTGCGTTGCAGGGCGTCCACCGCTGCGGCCACGGCCAGGTAGGTTTTGCCGGTGCCCGCCGGGCCAATGCCGATCGTGATGTCGTGGCTGGCGATATTGTCCAGGTAGAGCGCCTGGTTGGTGCTGCGGGGTTTGAGGTCGGCGCGCCGGGTGGACAGCGTGGGGCCATCGCTCAGTTCGGCCGAACCGTCGCCCGAGAGCATGAGTTGCACCGTGGCTGCCGGAATGGCGCGCGCGGCCATTTCGTACAAGGCCTGCAGCATGTCCATGGCGCGCTGCGCCTTTGGCTTGGGGCCGTCTACCTTGAACTGCTCATGCCGGTGCGCAATGCGCACGCCCAAGGCGGTCTCGATGGTGCGCAGGTGTTCGTCGGTGGGGCCGCACAGGTGGGACAGGCGGGTGTTGTTGAGCGGCGAGAAGAGGTGTCTGAGAATCAAGTTGATAATTCCGGGCTGGGGTGAAGAGAGCGATAACGCGGATGCGCGCCGCGCCGCCCCGATGATAGGCATTTACACAAAAGGCACCCGATGATTGGCAAACTCACAGGAATCTTGAGCGACAAGAACCCACCGCAAGTCATGGTGGACTGCGCTGGCGTGGGCTACGAGGTGCAAGTGCCCATGGGCACGTTTTACAACCTGCCCGCTTTAGGCGAAAAAGTGTCGCTGCTGACGCATTTTGTGGTGCGTGAGGACGCGCAAATTTTGTACGGATTTGGCTCAGCCCAAGAGCGCGCTGCTTTTCGCGAGCTGATCAAGATCTCGGGCGTGGGCCCGCGCACTGCCTTGTCGGTGCTCTCGGGCATGAGCGTGGCAGATCTGGCGCAGGCCATCACCCTGCAAGAGCCCGGTCGCTTGACCAAGGTGCCGGGTATTGGCGCCAAAACCGCGCAACGATTGCTGTTAGAGCTCAAAGGCAAGCTCGGCGCTGACATCGGAGCGCCCCTGGGCGCAGCCAGCGGCGCGCAGTCAGACATCTTGCAAGCGCTGCTGGCGCTGGGCTACAACGACAAGGAAGCGGCGCTGGCGCTCAAAGCCTTGCCGCCCGATGTGGGTGTGAGCGACGGCATCAAGCTCGCGCTCAAGGCGCTGGCCCGCTGAAGCGCTAGCCCCAGCGGAGCCTTCAAGGATTGCCCAAAAAGACGAACACGCGCGTAGCCGTGTCGTCCGCTTTGGCGATGCCCAGGTAAATCGGCCCCAGTGGCGTCTCGCCGCCCAGGTATAAGCTGCCCGAGCGCACCAGATCAACGCCCTGCGTCTCGGAATAGCGCTGGCGCATGGTGCCGCCCTCAAATGACACGCCAATGCGCAGGTCGCCCCGCAGCCCCAGCGGCATCTGGCTGATGATCTTCTCGGAGCGCAGGCCCAGGTAGCGCATGTCCGACCCCACAAGCTGCTTGAAAGCCAGGCCCGAGAGATTGTTCAAACCGCCCAGGGTGGCTGCGTCGGTAATGGGCAGCAGGCCTTGCGTGGCCTGCGTAAAAGCAAACTTGCCTGTCAGTACATACGAGCCCAGGCCCAGCGATTGGCTAAGGCTGCCGTCGATCTTGCCGTAGTCGGCCGCCTGCGTTTGCATCAGGCGGGCGCGCCAGCCCTGGGTGGGAAAGAAGGGGCTGTTAAAGCGGTCTAGATCGGCCAGGGCAAACCAGGCGCTCGTCGCCTTCCCCGAATCTGGGGGTACCAGGCCGTCGGCACCAATCGTGGTGGACGCGCTTAAGTTGCGCCGCAGCAAGCCGGTTTTGACAACGCCGTAGCGGCCCAGGCTCAGGCCCAAGCCGGCGTTGACCTCGGTGAATTCGTTTTTGAGCCGGGCCTGCGCTTGGCCGTTTTGGTACAGATCCACCGACTGCGAACCGGCAAGCGCCTGCGCCTCGACAAACCAGGGCTGGTCAGCTTCTAGTGGCTGGTAGCCGTTGACGCCCACCAGGTTGTCCGAACCAAACTGGCCGGTCACCAACAGCTCGCCGCCGCTGCGGTTGAGCTGCGTCATTTGGTAGGCCAGGCGTACGTTGTAGCGGGCGTCGTCGCGCGTGCCCCAGGCGAAGTTCACGCCGCTGCGTACAAAGTTCGGCCCCCAGGGTTTGTCGGTGGCAAACAAGCGCAGCACGTTTTTGTCTTCGTGGTTAACCAGCTGGTAGGCCACGTTGCTGTAGCGTCCTTCGCCATAGGCGTAAAGCAAGTCGTCTTCCAGCGTCTTGACGTCCAGCGCGGCGCCCGGTTTGCTGCGCAGTTGCGCGGTGAGTTGGTTGGCGCGCTCGTTTTCCATGCCCGGGGTGTCCAGCGCGTCGAGTTTGACTTGGACCACCGGGCTGCGCGCCATGCGGCGCTGCCAGCGCGCGTAGTCGGCGTTGCTCACCGACAGGCGCGCGAGTTGCGCTTGCGCGGCCGTTGCGCCGGCATAGCCACGGGCAATAGTCTCTTCGCTGCGCTCAAAGTCGCCCGCTGTTATGCCGTCCAGGTCGGGCCGGATGTAGATGTCCACGCCCGGGCGCAGCAGATCGAGCGA
>CANGHQ010000201.1 GCA_947453585.1 Burkholderiales bacterium
GGTCTGCCGCGTGTGGCCGAGTTGTTCGAAGCCCGCTCGCCCAAAGACAAGGGCGTGTTGGCCGAGGCCACCGGCACCATTTCTTTTGGCAAGGAAACCAAGGGCAAAGTGCGCTTGCAGATTACCGACCCCGAAGGCAAGGTCTGGGAAGAGCTCGTGCCGAAGGAAAAGAACATCCTGGTGCACGAAGGCCAGGTGGTCAACAAGGGCGAGAGCGTGGTGGACGGCCCGGCCGACCCCCAAGACATCCTGCGTTTGCTGGGTTCCGAAGAGCTGGCCCGCTACATCGTGGACGAAGTCCAAGACGTGTACCGCTTGCAAGGCGTGAAGATCAACGACAAGCACATTGAAGTGATTGTTCGTCAGATGTTGCGCCGCGTGGTGGTCGAGTCCACGGGTGACTCCGGCTACATCAATGGCGAGCAGGTCGAGCGCTCCGAGATGCTCAACACCAACGACGCCTTGCGCGCCGATGGCAAGATCCCGGCCGTGTTCACCAACTTGCTGCTCGGTATCACCAAAGCGTCCTTGTCCACCGACAGCTTCATCAGCGCGGCTTCCTTCCAGGAAACCACCCGCGTGCTGACCGAAGCCGCCATCATGGGCAAGCGCGACGAGCTGCGTGGCTTGAAAGAGAACGTCATCGTGGGTCGCCTGATTCCTGCAGGCACCGGCATGGCCTACCACGAAGCACGTCTGGTGCGCGAGCAGATGGACGACTCCGAGCGCCGTGCGATTGCCGAGGCTGACGCCGCCGAACTGGCAGCGGACACCGACACCGGCGAAGTGTCCTCGGAAGAGGGCGCTGCGGCCGAATAAGCCCAGTCCAGCACTTGGCTGCCGTACCCCGGGCTTATCTCTGGTAAGCCCGGGGTATTTTTTTTTAGGAGTTTGCACATGTCCCAGGCTTGGCCGTGGATTGCCGGCGCACTCGCGGTGTTTTGGATCGTGGGTCTGCACAACCGCCTGATGCGTTTGCGCGCAGTGGTGTTTGAAACCTCTGCCGTTTTTGAGCGCGCCATGCAGGCGCTGATTTCCGTGGCGCGGGACGCCGTGCCCGGCACGGATGCGCCTTCACCCATCGGCGCGGCGCTGCTGCATGCCGCCGCTGCGCTGGAGACGGGCCTGAAAAACCAGAAAAACCCCCGGCGTGCGCGCCTGGCTTCGCAAGCGCCGGTGGACCTGGGCGCGCTGTGGGCGCACCTGCAGCAAGCTTGGCTGGCCTATGCCGTGGCGGTGGAAGGCGTGTGCGACCCCGCCGCGCTGCAAGCCCTGCGCGAGCGCTGGGACGCCGCCGATACCCAAGGTCCGCTGGCCCGTGTGGCCGCCAACCAAGCCATTGCCGACTACCAGGCCGCCCTGACCCAAGCCCCAGCTGCCTGGGTGGCTGGGCCCATGGGCTTTCGTGCAGTGGCTCCACTATGATGAAAACAATGAATACTGCCCAAGAACCGATTCCGCTGTGGCGCCAGTTGCAGGCTACCTCAGCCGTGATCGGCGCGGTGCGCAACGGCAGCTCGGGTACCGCAGCGGTGGAGTCCGTGGCTGCGCCGCTGCGCCCGGGCGTGCAGGCGCTGGCTTTCCATGTCTGGCGCAATCTGGGCCGCGCCCAGGCCCTGCGCAGCCGCCTGGTCAGCCGCATGCCCGCGCCCGCCACCGACGCGCTCTTGTGTGTGGCCTTGGCCTTGGCCTGGAACGAAGACACCGCGCCCTACGACGCCTTCACCCTGGTCAACCAGGCGGTCGAAGCCCTCAAGCGCAATTTTTCCACCGCGCCCCATGCCAATTTTGTGAACGCTTGCCTGCGCCGTTTCTTGCGCGAGCGCGTGGCGCTGGTGGCGGTCACCGACCGCGATCCCGAGGCGCTGTGGAACCACCCGCGCTGGTGGGTCGAACGCCTGCAGCGCGAGCATCCCCAGCACTGGCAATCCATCCTGACCCTGGCCAACACCCACCCGCCCATGACCCTGCGCGTCAATGTGCGACAACACAGCCCCGCTGACTACCTAGCGCAGTTGCACGCTGTCGGCATCGCCGCGCGCGCGGGCGACGCGGCCGTGATTTACCTGGACCAGGCGGTGCCAGTCACGCAGTTGCCCGGCTTTGCCCAGGGCGCGGTGTCGGTGCAAGACGCAGCCGCCCAGATCGCCGCGCCCCTGTTGCTGCAAGGCCTGGGGCCTCGGCCTCGCGTCTTGGACGCTTGCGCTGCGCCCGGCGGGAAGACCGCGCATCTGCTTGAAGCGTCTGATGCGCAGGTGCTCGCTGTTGAGATGGATGACAAGCGCATGCAGCGCGTAGGTCTTACCCTGGAGCGCCTGGGCCTCAAAGCCGACTTGCGCACTGCCGATGCGGCCCGGCCCCAAGACTGGTGGGATGGCGTGCCCTTTGACGGCATCTTGCTCGACGCCCCGTGCACCGCCTCGGGCATTGTGCGTCGCCACCCCGACGTGCGCTGGCTGCGCCGCGAGACTGATATTGCGCAACTCGCGCAGTTGCAGCAGCGCCTGCTGGAGGCGCTCTGGCCCTTGCTGCGCCCGGGCGGGCGCATGGTGTATTGCACTTGCTCGGTGTTCTTGTCTGAAGGTGCGCAGCAGATCCAGCGTTTTGTGGAGCGCCATAGCGACGCCCAACACTTGCCATCGCCTGGGCACCTGCTGCCCGGCGCCGATCAGGCCGCGGACAAGGTGGGAGACAATCCGCCCCATGACCACGACGGTTTCTTTTACGCCTTGCTGGAAAAGCGCAGTGCTTAAACGCCTGCTGCGCTGCCTGCGGCTTGCCTTTTGGTTGCTGGCCATGCCGCTGGCGCAAGCGCAAAACGCGGTCGATCTGCAGCACTTGCGCGCAGACCGTGCCAGCGGCGAAGTGCTGGTCTCGGCCAGCGTGGTTTTTGATCTGCCCAGCGTGGTGGAAGAAGCGCTACTCAAGGGCATTCCCCTGTTTTTCATGCTGGAGGCCGACCTGCTACAAGAGCGCTGGTACTGGTCGGATAAAAGGGTCGCCGGCGTGCAGCGCCAGCTGCGCCTGGCCTACCAACCGCTGACCCGGCGCTGGCGTGTCAACGCCACCGCAGCGCCGGGCGGCGACAGTTCGCAAGGCCTGGCGCTGAGCCAAAACTATGACACCCTGGCCGAAGCCCTGGCCACGATCAAGCAGGTGTCCCGCTGGAAATTGGCAGACCTGGGCGACTCTGAGGCCAACGCGAAGTACCGCGTCGAATTCCGTTTCCGACTTGACTTGGGCCAGTTGCCGCGCCCTTTCCAGATTGGCGCGATTGGCCAGTCGGAATGGGACATCCAGGCCAGCGGGCGCGCGCCATTGCGCTCTGAGGCGGGCAAATGAGCAACCCCCGCCTGGCCCCGCTGCAAGGCGCGGCTGAAGACGCTCGCAGTGGGCGCAGCTTGCGCCGCGCTATTGCGGTGGGCGCAGCCCTCATGGTCGTCATTGGTCTGGTGCTGCTCTACCTGCTGACCCAGGCCACCAACAACCGAGAAATGTACGAACAGAACTACGCCCGACTGTTCACCCTCAACGTGGTAGTGGCAAGTTCACTGCTGCTGGCCATTGTCTGGGTTGGCGTGCGGCTGTACCAGCGGGTGCGCCAGGGCCGCTTTGGCAGCCGCTTGCTGGTCAAGATCGCCACCATTTTTGCTTTGGTGGGTGTGGCGCCGGGGCTCTTGATTTATGTGGTGTCCTACCAGTTCGTTTCGCGCTCGATTGAGACCTGGTTTGACGTCAAGGTCGAAGGCGCGCTCGAAGCCGGCCTGAACCTGGGCCGGGTCACGCTGGATACTTTGTCCAATGAGTTGGCCAGCAAAACCCGCATTGCCGCAGGCCAGCTGGGCGACAGCTCTGACGCCGTGCCTGACCTGGTGCTGTCGCGCGTGGTGGAACAGCTCGGCGCCACCGAGGCCACGGTCTGGAGTGCGGGCGGCAAGCTGCTGGCCAGCGTGGGGCCGATTGGTTTTCAGCTCAGCCCTGACAAGCCCAGCGGCAGCCAGTTTCGCACCGCGCGCGCCGAGCGTTCGCTGGCCTGGGTCGAGGGCCTGGAAGAGGGCGGCCCCGGCAAGCTGGGCAGCCCACGCATCAAGGCCCTGGTGCCCATCGCCAGCGCCAGCGTGGGCTTGGCCACCGAGCAGCGCTTTTTGCTGGTGCAGCGCGCCTTACCCGCCAATTTTGTGGCCAACGCCTTGGCCGTAGAAAGCGCCAACCGCGAATACCAAGAGCGCGCGCTGGCGCGCGAAGGCCTCAAGCGCATGTACATCGGCACCCTGACGCTGAGCCTGTTTCTGGCCGTGTTTGGCGCCATTTTGCTGGCGGTTATTTTGGGCAACCAGATTGCCCGGCCCCTGCTGGTGCTGACCGAAGGCGTAAGCCAGGTGGCCGCGGGCGACCTGACGCCCAAGCTGGCCATGCAGGGCAATGACGAGTTGGGCGGCCTGACCCGCGCTTTTGCGTCCATGACCCAGCAGCTCGCCGACGCCCGCGGCACGGTGCAGCGCAGCATGTCGCAGGTCGATTCGGCGCGCGCCCATTTGCAAACCATTTTGGACAACCTGACCTCGGGCGTGCTGGTGCTCAATGCCGACGGCAGCGTGCGCTCGGCCAACCCGGGTGCGGCGCGTATTTTGAAGCTGCCGCTGGAGAACTTTCGCGGGGCGACCTTGCGCCAATTGGCCGGCCTGGAAGCCTTTGCGGTGGGCGTGCA
>CANGHQ010000202.1 GCA_947453585.1 Burkholderiales bacterium
CACTGCGGCCTCAAAAGCCACCATCACGCCCTTGGCCGATGCTGCTGCAAAAATCTCGGTGCCGTGCACTGCAAGCAGCGCCTTATTGGCTGTCACCACGTGCTTGCCTGCGGCAATGGCTTCGAGCACCAGCGTCTTGGCAATGCCGTAGCCGCCAATGAGCTCGATCACGATGTCAATATCGGGGTTGGCGATTACTGCGCGGGCGTCGTTGACCACGGTGACGTTCGGCCCCACCGCGGCGCGTGCGCGCGCGGTGTCCAGATCAGCGACCATGGTGATCTCAATGCCACGGCCAGCGCGGCGTTCGATCTCGTTTTGGTTGCGCTGGAGCACATTGAAAGTGCCCGAGCCCACTACGCCAATGCCCAACAGGCCTACTTGAATCGGTTTCATACAGTTCTTCTTTAAATTAATCAGGAGGTCAAGCGTGCAAAGCCCTTGCCGGGCCACGCGCGCTTTTGCGTTAGTTGCTATGGCGCTTGCGGTAGGTTTCCAAAAACTTGGCAACGCGGCCAATGGCCTCGCGCAAATCGTCTTCGTGCGGCAAAAACACAATGCGGAAGTGATCTGGCTGGGCCCAGTTAAAGCCGCTTCCCTGCACCAGCATCACGCGGGTTTCTTGCAGCAACTCCAGGAAAAAGGCTTGGTCGTCCTCAATCGGATAAACGACCGGGTCGAGCCGGGGAAACATGTACAAGGCGGCGCTGGGCTTGACGCAGCTCACGCCTGGAATGGCGGTAATCAACTCATAGGCCAGATCGCGCTGGCGGCGCAGCCGACCGCCTTCGCGCACCAGCTCGTCAATGCTCTGGTGGCCACCCAAGGCGGTCTGAATCGCGTACTGGCCCGGCACATTGGCGCACAAGCGCATATTGGAGAGCATGTTCAGGCCCTCGATGTAGTCCTTGGCCGGCCGCTTGTCGCCCGAAACCACCAGCCAGCCAGCGCGGTAACCGCAGGAGCGGTAGCTTTTGGAAAGCGAATTGAAAGTCAGCGTGAGCACATCGTCACTCAGCGAGCCAATCGCTGTGTGGCGCACGCCGTCGTACAAGACCTTGTCATACACCTCGTCGGCAAAAATCACCAAGCCGTTTTCGCGCGCAATGGCCACAATTCCCAGCAGCAGCTCGTCCGAATACAGGGCGCCGGTTGGGTTGTTGGGGTTGATCACCACAATGGCTTTGGTGCGTGGCGTGATCTTGGCGCGGATGTCGTCGAGGTTGGGCATCCAGCCCTTGGACTCGTCGCACATATAGTGAACTGGCGTGCCGCCCGACAGGCTGGCTGCCGCCGTCCACAGCGGATAGTCGGGTGCGGGCAAAAGCATTTCGTCGCCGTCGTCGAGCAAGCCATTGGTGGCCATCACGATCAATTCGCTCGCGCCATTGCCCAGGTAAATATCGTCCAGCGTGACGCCATGGATGCCTTGCTTTTGGGTCTCGTGCATCACCGCCTTGCGCGCCGCAAAAATGCCTTTGCTGTCCGAGTAACCGGCCGAATTGGGCAGGTTGCGGATCATGTCTTGCTGAATCTCTTCGGGTGCGTCAAAGCCAAACACAGCCAGGTTGCCGATGTTGAGCTTGATGATTTTTTGCCCCTCTTCCTCCATCTGGCGCGCACGGTCCATGATGGGGCCGCGGATGTCGTAACAGACGTTGGCCAGCTTGGCAGATTTGTAAATGGGTTTCAAAGTCCCTCCGGGGGGTGAATAGCGGGCCGCGAAACCTATAATTTGACCACAGTTCCGCATCCGCCCTGCGCCTGAACACCCCCGAACACGCCAGACCGCACCCCCAATGAAACTCCAACCCGATCGCACCCAAGGCCCCACCATCACCGGTTACGGCGAAGGCTGGGTGGCGGTCAACGGCGAACAATCGCACAGCAGTCTGCTGATCAGCAGCATGGGGCACCGTCTGGAATGGAGTGCGCGCAGCTTTGAGACGCTGGAGGCGGCAGACTTTGCGCCCATCCTGGAATGGGACGCAGAACTGGTGCTGTTTGGCAGTGGCGCGCGCCTGCGCTTTGCCAATCCGCAATGGCTGGCGGCGCTGTACGCACGCCGGATTGGGGTGGAAACCATGGACACGCAGGCCGCATGCCGCACCTACAACTTCCTCGCCGGCGAAGGCCGCAAAGTGGTGGCCGCGCTGCTGGTCTAGCGAACAAGGAGCGCCGGCCATGCTAGGACCGTCGCCATTTTCAGAGTAAAATCCGTAGCTGACGTTGGGGGCCACACCGCACAAGGCGTGCCGCTTCCCAACTTGACTGACACATCCAGCACGAGAGATTTAATACCCCATGGCGATCGTTGTCAACAAGCCCCTACCCGAATTTGAAGCCAACGCCACCGGCGGTTTGCGCGTCACCAATTCGTCGCACACCGGACAAACGCTGGTTCTGTTTTTCTACCCGAAGGACAATACCCCCGGATGTACCACCGAAGCCATGCAGTTTCGCGACCATTACCAGGATTTTGTCGATGCCGGCGCCCAGGTTTTTGGCGTCTCGCGTGACAACATGAAGTCGCACGACGAGTTCAAGACCAAGCTCGAACTGCCGTTTGAGCTGATCGCTGACACCGAAGAAAAAATGTGCCATATGTTTGGCGTGGTCAAAAACAAGATCATGTACGGCAAAAAGGTCAAAGGCATCGAGCGCAGCACCTTTTTGGTGGGCGCCGATGGCCTAGTCAAAGAAGAGTGGCGCGGCCTGAAAGTACCCGGCCACGTCGAAGAAGTTTTGACCGCCGTCAAGTCCCTCAACGAGACCGTCTAACTCCGCCATTCGGGGCATTGCAGCGACATTTGGCTCATGCATAATGTTTGCATGGAACTGAATTTCACGGACCCACGACCACCAAAGGCCGCCTTATAGCAAGGTGGCCTTTTTTTGTTGCAAGTCGCCTTGTCTGCCTCTGACCCATTTTTCACGAGCTCCAACCCATGCCCCTGCCCTCCGCGCCGACCAAACGTGCTGACCGACTGACACCTTCGGCTTTTGACGGGGCCCCAAAACCCGGGCGCCAGCCACAGCGACCGGCAGCCACGGCACCGCGCGCCCAAGCCACTGCGGTGGACAGCGGCGCCGACGTGGAAAAACGCCCCGCAGCGGGCCGCCAGGCCGCGCTCTTGAGCAAAGCGCCGGCCTCTGAAGTCGCGGTTCAAGTGGAAACTCGGCGCGCTGCGCCAGCGCAGGCGCCCATTCCCGTGGCCTCAGTGGCCCCAGCTGCCAGCGCCGCGCCCCTGGTCGCCAAGCCTGCAGCCCAAGCTGCAGCCCCGCGCAGCCGCAAAACCGCCCGCAGCGGCCCGGCCAAGCTGTTTGTGCTTGACACCAATGTGCTGATGCACGACCCAATGTGCCTGTTCCGCTTTGAAGAGCACGACATCTTTTTGCCCATGATCGTGCTTGAAGAGCTCGATGGTCACAAAAAAGGCATGACAGAAGTGGCGCGCAACGCCCGCCAGACCAGCCGCACACTCGACGCGCTGGCCGGCGCGCCAGGTGCTGACATCGTCCACGGCTTTGACTTGAGCAGCACAGGCCAGCGCGAGGCCAAAGGCAAGCTGCTGTTCCAGACCCAGCCGCTGGACTACAGCCTGCCCACCAGCCTGCCCCAGGGCAAGGCGGACAACCAAATTTTGGGTGTGGTGGAGGCGCTGCGCAAAAAATACCCCGCCCGCGAAGTGGTGTTGGTGTCCAAAGACATCAATATGCGCGTCAAGGCCCGCGCCCTGGGCCTGGCCACCGACGACTACCAGAACGACAAAACCCTGGAAGACGGCGATTTGCTGTATTCCGGCTCCATGGCGCTGCCTGCCGACTTTTGGTCCACCCACGGCCAAAGCGTAGAAAGCTGGCAACAGGGACAAAACACCTTTTACAAGGTCAACGGCCCCACTGTGCCCAGCATGCTGATCAACCAGTTTGTGTACTTTGAGTCACCGGGTGAGCCCAGCTTGTATGCGCGCGTGACCGAAATCAGAGGCAATACGGCGGTGCTCAAGACCCTGCGCGACTTCAACCACCTGAAAAATGCGGTTTGGGGTGTGACCACCCGCAACCGCGAACAAAACTTCGCCATGAACCTGCTGACCGACCCGGAAGTGGATTTTGTGACGCTGACTGGCACTGCGGGCACCGGCAAAACCCTGATGGCGCTGGCCGCAGGCCTGACCCAGGTGCTGGACGACCGGCGTTACACCGAAATCATCGTAACCCGCGCCACTGTGAGCGTGGGCGAAGACATCGGTTTTTTGCTGGGCACCGAAGAAGAAAAAATGGGGCCCTGGATGGGCGCGCTCGACGACAACCTCGAAGTCCTGGGCAAGACCGACACCAACGCCGGCGAATGGGGGCGCGCGGCCACGAGCGAGCTGATCCGCAGCCGCATCAAGATCAAGAGCATGAACTTCATGCGCGGGCGCACCTTCTTGAACAAATACGTAATCATCGACGAGGCGCAAAACCTCACGCCCAAGCAGATGAAGACCCTGATCACGCGCGCCGGACCCGGCACCAAAATCGTTTGCATGGGCAATTTGGCCCAGATCGACACGCCCTACCTGACCGAAGGGTCCTCAGGCCTAACCTTTGCCGTGGACCGTTTCAAGGGCTGGCCGCACGGTGGCCACATCACCCTGGCGCGCGGTGAGCGCTCACGGCTGGCGGACTTTGCCAGCGAAGTGCTCTAAAAA
>CANGHQ010000203.1 GCA_947453585.1 Burkholderiales bacterium
ATTTTCCAGCTCAACTCAAAGGTAAATTCAAAGCACTGGATGACTGAATTGCGCATCTGCTCGCGCAGCCCCGCGTCGTTCAGCGCGGCGGGTGAGTGCGCATAAGCCAAGCTCTTGGCGAGCTGGCCGACGGCGTTGTTCAGTGGCGATAAATCGAGCGTCATAGCCATCAGCTTAGCGGATTGCTAGCCTGCGAAGGCAGATCTGCCCCAAACCCTCAGCCCACCACCCGCACCGCAGCCCCGTCGCCCTGCGCAGCAATCACGCCAATCTCAAACACCTGCTCGCCGCTGGCACGCAGGGTGGTGGCGCAGGCGGCGGCGGCAGTGGCGTCTACCACCACTACCATGCCGATGCCGTTGTTAAAGGTGCGGTTCATCTCGATGTCGTCAATGGCGGCCGTGGCTTGCAGCCAGGCAAAGAGCTCGGTTTGGGGCCAGCTGCCTTTGGTCAGTACGGCGGCGCAGCCTTCGGGCAGCACGCGGGGAATGTTCTCGAGCAGGCCGCCCCCGGTGATGTGGGCCAGGGCCTTGATGCCGCCGGCCGCGTCACTGTGCGGATGCGCGGCCAGGGCGGCGAGCACGTTTTTGACGTACAGGCGGGTGGGCTCCATCAACGCTTGCTTGAAGGGCTTGCCGTCCAGCGTGGCGGGCAATGTGTCGCCTGCACGCTCGATGCACTTGCGCACCAGGCTAAAGCCATTGGAATGCACGCCGTGCGAGGCCAGGCCCAGCACCACGTCGCCGGGCTTCACATCGGCGCCGGTCAAAATTTTGGATTTTTCTACCGCGCCCACGGCAAAACCGGCCAGGTCGTATTCGCCTGCGGGGTACATGCCGGGCATTTCTGCCGTTTCGCCGCCAATCAGCGCGCAGCCTGAGAGTTCGCAGCCTTTGGCAATGCCGCCAATCACGGCCGCAGCCGTGTCTATATCGAGCTTGCCGCAGGCAAAGTAGTCCAGAAAGAACAGGGGCTCGGCCCCTTGCACCAGCACGTCGTTGACGCTCATGGCCACCAAGTCAATGCCCACGGTGTCGTGCATATTCCACTCGAACGCGAGTTTGAGCTTGGTGCCCACACCGTCGGTGCCGCTCACCAGCACCGGCTCCTTGTAGCGCTTGGGCACCTCAAACAGCGCGCCAAAGCCGCCAATACCCGCCAGCACGCCTTCGCGCATGGTCTTTTTGGCCAGGGGCTTGATGCGCTCAATCAGCGCGTCGCCCGCGTCAATGTCCACGCCAGCGGCTTTGTACGACAGGGGAGTGGAAGAGGGGGGCAGGGAAGAGGTCATGGAAATGGGCGCGCGTGCGCTAAGGGGTCGGGGCCTGAAAGGGTGTCGCCGGGCTGCTGCGCAAGACCGGCTCGATAGAATCAGCGCAGATTTTAAGGGTTCACCCCAATGCACCAAGGAGGCGCCATGACAGATTCGCAGAAAAGTGTTGCCGCTTGGGCCGCCATTGCCGGTATTTTCTTGATGATGCTGTGGTTTTTGGCGCCTGTCATGGCGCCCTTTATCGTGGCCTGCGTGCTGGCCTACGCGCTTACGCCCCTGGTGGACTGGCTGGACGCCGCCGCCCAGGGCCGCGTGCCCCGGGTGCTGGCGGTGGTAGTGGTGGAACTGCTGTTTGTTCTTCTGGCGCTTGGCCTAGTGCTCTTGATTGTGCCAATTTTGGTCAAAGAGCTGCCCCTGATGCGTGACCAGTTGCCCCTGTTTTTGGACAAGCTCAATACCGCCGTGCAACCGATGTTGCGCAAGTTGGGCATCAAGCTCAGCCTGGACTTGCCCAGCATCAAGGCCTTTGTGACGACCTACTTGAACGCCAATTTTGAGGACACGTTGGGCTCGGTGATGGCCTCGGTCAAGCTCGGCGGCAGCGCCGCCATGGCGGTGCTGGGCAACGTGGTGCTGATTCCGGTGGCGCTTTTCTACCTGCTGATGGATTGGGAGCGCTTTATGCACACGCTGCGCGAGCTCATTCCGCCGCGTCTGCGCGCCGCCACCGACAGTTTTTTGGCCGAATCCGACCAGGTGTTGGGCGAATACCTGCGCGGCCAGCTGATGGTGATGGGGGTGCTGGCCGTTTATTACAGCTTGGGCTTGTCGCTTTTTGGGCTTGACTTGGCGCTGCCCATTGGCACTTTTACCGGCCTGGCGGTTTTTGTGCCTTACCTGGGCTATGGCCTGGGCCTGGTGCTGGCGCTGCTGGCCGGGTTGCTGGAGTTTTCAGGCGCGGGCGGCGCCACGCAGGCGGTGGTGATGGTGGCCGTGGTCTATGGCCTGGGGCAGATGGTGGAGAGTTTTTTCCTCACGCCCCGTCTGGTGGGTGAGCGCATTGGCTTGCACCCGCTGGCGGTGATTTTTGCCTTGCTGGCTTTTGGGCAGTTATTTGGTTTTGTCGGCATTTTGGTGGCGCTGCCCGTCAGTGCCGTGCTGCTGGTCGCTGTGCGCCGGGTGCGCTCGGGTTATTTGGCCAGCGGTTTGTACCAGGGCCGCGGCCCGCGCCGAGGCTCCTGACGCCGCCATGCAGCAAATCGCATTGGACATCGGCCTGCGCACCCCGCCCACGCTGGACAATTATTTTCCCGGCCCCAACGCAGCCGCGCTGGCGCACCTGCAGCAGTTGCTGCCCCCGCACAGTGATGGCGAGCCCGCCAATGCGCGGCGCCCTGATAGCGCTCCCACCTATGTGTGGGGTCCCGAGGGCAGCGGCAAAACCCATTTGCTGCAAGCCGCAATGGCCGGTCTGCGCGCCCAGGGCCACAGCTTGGGCTATCTGGACGCCGAGACCCAAGAGCCCGCCGACTTTGACGAATCTTGGGCCGCCGTGGTGATGGACGATGTGCACTTGTATGGCGACGCGCTGCAGCACACCGCCTTTAGCTGGTTTGTGCAGGCCCACACCCTGCAGCGCCCGGTGCTGGCCGCTGGCCGCCCGGCGCCGGTAGACCTGGCGCTGCGTGAAGACCTGCGCACCCGCCTGGGCTGGGGCCATGTGCTGGGACTGCAGTTGCTTGATGAGGCGCAAAGCCGTGCCGTGCTGCGCCAGGTGGCGGACGCGCGCGGCCTGGTGCTCAGTGACGAGGTGATGGACTTCACCCTGCGCCGCTTTAGCCGCGATCTGGGCAGCCTGATGCAGCTGCTGGACGGCTTGGACCGCTACGCCCTGCAAACCCAGCGCGCCCTTACCATTCCCCTTGTGAAATCTATGCTGGAGAACGCATGAGCTTGCCCAAATTGGCCCTGTTTGACCTGGACCATACCCTGTTACCTATCGATTCCGACTACACCTGGGGCCAGTTCACGGCCGCCCGGGGCTGGACCGATCCGGTCGAATTTACCCGTCAGAACGACGCGTTTTATACGCAGTACAAGGCCGGCACGCTCGATATTTATGAGTACGCCCGCTTTGCCACGGCCGCCTTGGTGCGCCAGGGCGAGGCCGTGAGTGTTGCCGCCCACGCCGACTACATGCGCACCATCGTGCAGCCCGCACTCAAACCGCAAGCGATGCAACTGGTGCGGCAGCACAAGGACGAGGGCGCCACCGTGATCGTGGTCACTGCCACCAACGAGTTTGTGACCCGCCCGATTGCCCAGGCCCTGGGCGCCGACGAGCTGATGGCCGTGGACCTGGAACGCGACACCGCGCCCGGCGGCAGCGGCTGGTTTACCGGCGAGGTGCGGGGCATTCCGAGCTTTCGTGAGGGCAAGGTGCTGCGCGTCGAGGCCTGGCTGGCCGCGCGCGGCCTGGGCTGGGGCGATGTGCACAGCACCTTTTATTCCGACTCCATCAACGACCTGCCGCTCCTGGAAAAAGCCAATGTGCCGGTCGCCACCAACCCCGACGATCCGCTGCGCGCCATAGCCCAGGCGCGCGGATGGCGCATACTCGAACTCTTCAACTAGGCGCCAGTCCCTGGCCCCGCCGGGTTTGCACGCTGCCAAGGCAGCGCACGCGCCACAAGGAAATATGATCAAAAAATTCATCAGCAAGCTGCTCGGATTGCCCGGCAGCGGCGCCGCAGGCGCAGGCAAACCCAACTTTGGCAAGCGGGTCGAAGTCCCCGTTAGCAGCCATGGCATTGACGTGAGCCTGGTGGACGACCGCGCCGTCAACGTGGTGCGCACCCTGCAAGAAGCCGGTTTTGTCGCCTATATCGTGGGCGGCGCCGTGCGCGACCTGCTGCTCGGTCTGCGCCCCAAAGACTTTGACGTGGCCACCGACGCCACGCCCGAGCAAGTCAAAGGCCTGTTTCGCCGCGCTTTCATCATCGGGCGGCGTTTTCGCATCGTGCACGTGGTCTATGGCCGCGGGCGCGAGCACGAGGTGATTGAAGTCTCCACCTTTCGCGCCTACCTGGACAACGCCGCCGCCGAACAGGTAGCGGGCAACGAGAAAACCAGCAAAAGCGAATTGGCGGGTATGAAACACGCCGTCGATTCGACCGGCCGCGTGCTGCGCGACAACGTCTGGGGCCCGCAAGAAGAAGACGCCATTCGCCGCGACTTCACCATCAACGCCATGTACTACGACCCGGCCACGCAAATCGTGGTCGATTACCACCAGGGCCTCAAAGACGCCAAAAACCACACCCTGCGCATGATTGGTGACGCCGCCGTGCGCTACCGGGAAGACCCGGTGCGCATCATCCGCGCCGTGCGTTTTGGCGCCAAGCTCAGCG
>CANGHQ010000204.1 GCA_947453585.1 Burkholderiales bacterium
GCCGGCTGCGTGCTGGCCAACCGCCTGAGCGCCAGTGGCAAAGACCGGGTGCTGCTGCTCGAAGCCGGTGGCTCGGACCGCAGCCCGCTGATCCAGGTGCCCCTGGGCTATGGCCTGACCTTCTCAGACCCCAAATACAACTGGATGTACACCACCGAGCCCGACGCGGCTTTGGGCGGGCGCACCTCGTTTTGGCCCCGCGGCAAGGTGCTGGGCGGCAGCAGCTCGCTCAACGCCATGGTCTATATGCGCGGCCAGCACGCCGACTACGACCAATGGCGCGACGCCGGCAACCCCGGCTGGGGCTGGAACGACGTGCTGCCCTACTTCAAAAAATCCGAAGACCATGTGTGGGGCGCGTCCGAACACCACGGCGCCGGGGGTGAACTCACGGTCAGCGACTTTGCCGACCAGGTGCATCCGCTGTGCGAACGTTTCTTAAAAGCTGGTGAGGCGCTGGGCTACGGCCGCACGGCCGACTTCAACGGCGCGCACAAGGAAGGCTTTGGCCTGTGGCAGATGACGATTCGCAAGGGCGTGCGTGCCTCTGCGTCCAACGCCTTTTTGCGCCCGGCCATGGGCCGCAGCAATTTGACAGTGCTCACCCATGCACTGGTTAAGCGCGTGCTGCTGCAGGGGCGCGAAGCCGTGGGTGTGGAATGCGTGGTGTCTGGCGCCCCACAGCAATTCAAAAGCCGCAAAGAAGTCATTTTGTGCGGCGGCGCCATCAACTCGCCCCAGCTTTTGCAGCTCTCGGGCGTGGGCGACGCCGCTTTGCTGGCGGCCAAGGGCGTGCCCCTGGCGCACCATTTGCCCGCCGTAGGCCAGGGCCTGCAAGACCATTTGTGCGTGTCTTACTTCTTCAAGTCCAAGGTGCTCACGCTGAACAACACGCTGGGCCCCTGGTACGGCAAGGTCTGGGCGGGCATCCGCTACGCGTTAGACCGCAAAGGCCCGCTGGGCATGAGCGTGAACCAGGCCGGCGCCTTTGTGCGCAGCCGTCCTGGCCTGGCGCAGCCCAATTTGCACCTGTACTTCAACCCCATCAGCTACACCGCCAACACGGCGCCCGTGGGCAAGCGCTTTCAGTTGCAAAACCCCGATCCGTTTGCCGCGTTTTTGATCTCGTTCAACACCTGCCGCCCCACCAGTCGGGGCAGCGTACAAATCCAATCAGCCAACGCGCAAGACAAGCCGCTGATCACCACCAACTTCCTGACCACCGAACACGACCGCCAGGACATTGTGGAAGGCGCGCGCATGGTGCGCAGCATTGCCGCTACCGCGCCGCTGGCCGACATTGTGCAAAGCGAACACATGCCCGGCGCAGAGGTGCAGAGTGACGCGGCCATCATGGCCGACTTTGCCAAGCGCGGCGGCTCGGTCTACCACGCGTCGTGCACCTGCGCCATGGGGCCAGATGCGGCCACGTCAGTAGTGGACGCGCGCCTGCGGGTGCACGGCATGCGCCGCCTGCGGGTGATTGATGCGTCCGTTTTTCCGGCCGTGACCTCGGGCAACACCAACGCGCCCGTCATCATGGTGGCCGAAAAAGGCGCGGACATGGTGCTGGCGGACAACGCCTGACGCTGGCTTTGGCGTTTAATTGAGCTCCCATTTCACTACTTCCACCGCCACCATGAACACTACCTTCCAAGCCCTTGTTGTTGACCAAGTCGAGGGCAAACCGGTGCCCCAGCTCAAGCAAATCACCGCAGCCGACCTGCCTGCTCTCGAGGTGCTGGTGGCTATCGACTACTCCAGCATCAACTACAAAGACGCCATGGCGCTCACGGGCACCGGCAAGATCATCCGCAGCTTTCCCATGGTGCCGGGCATCGACTTTGCGGGCACGGTGGTCGAGTCCAGCAGTGCCGACTACAAGGCGGGCGACAAAGTATTGCTGACGGGGTGGAGCGTGGGCGAGCGCTTTTGGGGCGGCTACAGCCAGATGCAGCGCGTCAAGGCCGAGTGGCTCGTGCCCCTGCCCGCAGCCTTAAGCAGCCAAAGCGCTATGGCCATCGGCACCGCAGGCCTCACCGCCATGTTGTGCGTGATGGCGCTGGAGGACGCGGGCGTCAAGAGCGGCAAAATTTTGGTGACCGGCGCCAACGGCGGCGTGGGCAGCGTGGCCATCAGCCTGTTGGCGGGCCTGGGTTATGAAGTGACGGCCCTGAGCCAGCGTCCCGACGAGAACCGCGACTACCTGATGGGCCTGGGCGCCAAAGACGTGATCGGCGGCCCCGAGTGGAAAGAAAAGCCCGCTCCCCTGGGCAGCCAGCGCTGGCAAGGCGCGGTGGACGTGGTGGGGGGCGCGGTGCTGGCCCGGGTGCTGAGCGAGATGGACTACGGCGGCGCCGTGGCCGCTTGCGGCCTAGCGGGCGGCTTTGGGCTGGAGACCACGGTGATGCCATTTATTTTGCGCGGCGTGCGGCTCTTGGGCGTTGACTCGGTGATGTGCCCCAAGGCCCGGCGCATGGCCGCATGGCAGCGTCTGGCCACCGAATTTGCGGCCCCGGCGCAAGCGCAGATGCAGCGCGTGGTGGGCCTGGGCGAGGTCATGGCCCTGGCCAAAGACTTTATGGCGGGCACCTCGCGCGGGCGCGTAGTGGTGGACGTCAACCGTTAAACACTCTTCTCCTTTTTCTACTTTTTCAAAATACAAGGACACAACATGAGCGCGCAACAACTTCGCATTGGATTTATCGGCCTGGGCGCTTTGGGCGAAGGCCTGTGCAACAACCTGATCAAGGCCGGCTTTCCCGTCACCGTAAATGACCTCAACAAAGACCTGGCCAAGCGCCTGATTGAAGGCGGCGCTCAATGGTCGGACGATGTGGCTGGCACTTGCCGCGACGCAGACGTGGTGATCACCGTGCTGCCGTCCCCCTCAGTCTCGCGCAAAGTGGTCGAAGGCGCAGGCGGCGTATTTGAGAACCTGAAAAGTGGCGGCACCTGGATCGAGATGAGCACCACCGACATGGAAGACCTGCTGCGCCTGGCCGACGTGGCCGCCAGCAAAGGCATTACCGTGCTGGAGTGCCCGGTCACCGGCGGCGTGCACCTGGCCAATTCGGGCGAAATCACCGTGCTGGTGGGTGGCGAGGAAAGCACCTTCAAACCGGTGGAGGCCATTTTGTCAGCCATGGGCGGTGAGATCATCTACATGGGCAAGATGGGCAACGCCTCGGTCGTGAAGGTGGTGACCAACATGCTGGCCTTCATCCACCTGATTGCTGCTGGCGAAGCCATGATGCTGCCCGCCAAATACGGCGTGGACCCGGACGCCACCTACCGCGCCATTCGCGCAAGCTCGGGCAACAGCTTTGTGCACGAGACCGAATCCAAACTGGTGCTCTCGGGCAGCTACAACGTCAAGTTCAATATGGACCTGGCCTGCAAAGACCTCGGGCTGGTCAACGGCATTGCCGAGAAAATTGGCGTGCCCTTGGAACTGGGTTCCATGGCGCAGCAAATTTTCCGCCGCGCGCGCGGCCTGTACGGCAGCCAGGCCCAGTCGCCCGAAGTGGTGCGCATGATTGAAGCCGCCTGCGGCCTGGAACTGCGCGCGCCCGGCTACCCCACCGAACTGGTTGCCGAATAAGGACCACCATGAGCACCGCCCTAACCCACCAAGACTGGCAAGACCGCGCCGCGCGACTCGACATTGCCACCGGCCTGTTTATTGACGGCCAATCTGTGGCGGCGTTGGCGGGCGAGACCTTTGACTGCGTCAACCCCGCCACCGGCGCGCTGCTGGCGCGCATGGCACGCGGCCAGGCAGCAGACGTAGACCGCGCCGTGGCCTCAAGCCTTGCCGCCTGGCGCGATGGCCGCTGGGCCAAACAGGCGCCGCGGGCGCGCGCCGATGTGCTCTTGAAATGGGCCGATCTGGTCGAGGCGCACAGCGAAGAGCTGGCACTCTTGGAAACGCTGGACATGGGCAAGCCGATTTCGGACATGTTCAACATCGACCTGCCCGAGGTGCTCAAAACCATTCGCTACTTTGCCGAGTGCATTGACAAGATCGAAGGCGCAGTCACCCACACCGACCCCAGCGCGCTGCACACCATCACGCACGAGCCGCTGGGCGTGGTGGGCGCCATTACTCCGTGGAACTACCCCATGCTAATGGCGGTCTGGAAGCTCGCGCCCATCTTGGCGGCGGGCAACTGCGTCATTCTTAAACCGGCCGAACAGGCGCCGCTGACTTGCACCCGCCTGGCGCAACTGTTTGTGGACGCCGGTGGCCCGGCCGGCGTATTCAACGTGGTCAACGGCATGGGCGCCGAGGCGGGCAAAGCGCTGGCCCTGCACATGGACGTGGACAAGATCACCTTTACCGGATCCACCGCCGTGGGCAAACTGCTGCTGGGCTACGCAGGCCAGAGCAATATGAAGCGCGTGGCCCTGGAGACCGGCGGCAAAAGCCCGCAAATCTTCATGCCCGACCTGTATGACTTTGATGCGGCGGTGGACCGCGCCGTGGGCGGCATTTTGGACAACGCGGGCCAGGTCTGCAACGCGGGCTCGCGCCTGCTGGTGCACCGTTCGATCCATGACCGTTTTGTGGCGCGCTTTGTCGAGCGCGCTGCCGCCCTGTACCAACCCGGCGACCCGCTGGACCCGGCCACCACCATGGGCCCGCTGGCCAGCCAGA
>CANGHQ010000205.1 GCA_947453585.1 Burkholderiales bacterium
CAGCTTGGTGACGATGGGCGTGCGCCCCGGCGGCAGCTCGTCGATGGTGGAGACATCCAGGTCAGCGTAATAACTCATGGCCAGGGTGCGTGGGATGGGGGTGGCGGTCATCATCAACAGGTGCGGCTCCAATGGGGAGGCGAGCGCTGGCGCACTTTCACCGGCTTCGGCTTGCGCCGTCAGCTTGCTGCGCAGGGCCAGCCGCTGCGCCACGCCAAAGCGGTGCTGCTCGTCAATCACCGCCAGCGCCAGGTTTTTGAACTGCACCTTGGTCTGGATGATGGCGTGCGTGCCCACCACCAGCTTGGCCTCGCCGCTCTCAATGAGGGCCAGCATGGCGCGCCGCTCCTTGGTCTTTTGCGTGCCGGTGAGCCAGGCGGTGGTGATGCCCAGGGGTTCGAGCCAGCCCAGCAGTTTGCGGAAATGCTGCTCGGCCAAGATTTCGGTGGGCGCCATCAGCGCGCATTGCCAGCCGGCGTCCATACAAATAGTGGCGGCCAGCGCGGCCACCACGGTTTTGCCCGCGCCCACGTCGCCTTGTAGCAGGCGGTGCATGGGCACGGGGCGCGCCATGTCCAAGGCGATCTCGGCGCTGACCCGACTTTGGGCGCCGGTCAGCGCAAAGGGCAGGGCGCCGAGCAGGCGCTGGTGTAAGCTGCCCGCGCCATCGGCCAGGGCCAACACCGGCGCGCGCAGCGCGGCACGTGCGCGGCGCGACTGCAGTTGCGAGAGCTGTTGCGCCAGCAGCTCTTCGGCCTTGAGCCGCTGCCAAGCCGGGTGGCTGTGGTCCATCAGCGCGTCCACCGACACGTCGGGGCGCGGATGGTGCAAAAACGCCAGCGCCTCGTGCAGCGTCCACAGGCCCTGGCGGCTGTCGTGCTGCAGCGGGCTCAGGTCGCCGGGGGCAAAGGTGTCCGACAAATCGGCGCGCGCCAGGCCGCTGAGCACCGCTTTGCGCAAATAGCTTTGCGGCAGGCCGGCCACGGTGGGGTAAATCGGCGTGAGCGTTTTGGGCAAATCGCCTCCGGCGGCACGAAAACTCGGGTGCCACATGGCCAGGCCCATAAAGCCGCCTCGGATCTCGCCACGCACCCGCACCTGCTGGCCCACGGCCAGCGCTTTTTGCTGTGCCGGGTAAAAGTTGAAAAAGCGCAGCGTGCAGGTGTCCGACCCATCGTCCACCGTCACCACCAGCTGCTTGCGCCCGCCAAAGCTGACTTCGCTGTGCGTCACGCGCGCTTCGATTTGCACCACCTCGCCCTCGCGCGCGTCGCGCAGTTTGACGATGCGGGTTTCGTCCTCATAGCGCAGCGGCAGGTGCAGCGCCAAGTCAATGTCGCGGTACAGGCCGAGCTTGTGCAGCGCTTTTTGCGGCGCAGACAGAGGTGGGGCGGCAGGTTTTGGGGTGTCGCTCAAGCGGTGGGCCTGGTTTCGTGCGGGACCAAACGCTTGCGCACATGGCCTGCACCAAGGGTCGCACCGGGCTGCTGCGCGGGGCTGACGCGGGTCTGGTGTGCGGGTGGCGTGAGTTGGATTTTCATGGGCGAACTGCTGAGGCTCCATGCTAGTCCATCGGGTAAGCCCGGTCAAAGAAAGGCGGGCGGAACGACGGACCGATGCGGGCGGCGCCCCACACTGGTGCGTTGGCCGTTCGGCGGCAGTTAAACTTCCTGCTGACTTCAATTTGTCATGTGAATGACATCAAACCCAGGAACCGAACCATGTTTTTTGGCAAGCTGCTGCCGCGCGAAGGCAATTTTTTTGAGCTCTTCAATCAACATGCGGCCCGTATCGTCGAAGCGGCGCATGCGTTTTCGGGTCTGGTGGCCAATTACAGCGACCTGGAAAAGCGCGAGGCCTACAACCGCGAGGTGGACAACGCCGAGCGCGCGGCCGACCGCATCACGCACGAGGTCAACCGCATGTTGCACAAGACCTTCATCACGCCGATTGACCGTGAGCAGATCCATTCGCTGATCAACACCATGGACGATGTGGCCGACCTGATCCAGGATTCGGCCGAGACCATGGCGCTGTACGACGTGCGCCACATGACCGAAGAGATCGTGCGCCTGACCGACGTGAGCGTGCGCTGCTGCGAGCGCCTCAAGCACGCGGTGGCCCTGATCGACAAGCTCAATGACGCGGCCACGGCCGAGGCGGCGCTCAAGACCTGTGAAGAAATTGACCGCCTGGAGTCCGATGCCGACCGCATCATGCGTTCGGCCATGAGCAAGCTGTTTCGCGAAGAACCCGATGTGCGCGAGCTCATCAAGCTCAAGGCGATTTACGAGCTGCTGGAAACCATCACCGACAAGTGCGAGGACGTGGCCAATCTGATTGAGGGCATCGTCCTCGAAAACTCCTGATCCGCCGGCTTTCGCATGCAAACCGTACAAACCGCCCTGTGGGTCGTGGTGCTGCTCGTGGCGCTTGCCATCGCGTTTGACTTCATGAACGGCTTCCATGACGCCGCCAATTCGATCGCCACAGTGGTGTCCACCGGCGTGCTCAAGCCGGGGCAAGCGGTGCTGTTTGCCGCATTTTTCAACCTGATTGCCATCTTTATCTTTCACCTGAGCGTGGCCGCCACCGTGGGCAAGGGCATTGTGCAGCCCGGCATTGTGGACACGCATGTGGTGTTTGGCGCCCTGGTGGGCGCCATCACCTGGAACCTGGTGACCTGGTACTACGGCATTCCCAGCAGTTCTTCGCATGCGCTCATTGGCGGCATTGTGGGCGCGGTGATGGCCAAGTCGGGCGCGGGTGCGCTGATCTCGGGCGGGGTGCTTAAAACGGTGACTTTCATCTTTGTCTCGCCGATTCTGGGCTTTTTGCTGGGCTCGCTGATGATGTTTTTGGTGGCCTGGGTGTGTCGGCGCGCCACGCCGTCCAAAGTGGATCGCTGGTTTCGGCGCTTGCAACTGGTGTCGGCCGGGGCGTACAGCCTGGGGCACGGCGGCAACGACGCGCAAAAAACGATCGGCATCATCTGGATGCTTTTGATTGCCACCGGCTACGCCCAGGCGGGCGACGCCTCGCCACCGACTTGGGTCATCGTCAACTGCTACACCGCGATTGCCTGCGGCACCATGTTTGGCGGCTGGCGCATCGTCAAGACCATGGGCCAAAAGATCACCAAGCTGCGCCCGGTGGGCGGCTTTTGTGCTGAGACCGGCGGCGCGCTGACGCTGTTTTTGGCCACCGGCCTGGGCATTCCCGTGTCCACCACGCACACCATTACCGGCGCCATTGTCGGCGTGGGCGCCACCCAGCGCGCCAGCGCCGTGCGCTGGGGCGTGGCGGGCAACATCGTGTGGGCCTGGATCTTTACGATTCCCGCCAGCGCCTTTGTGGCGGCGGTGTCGTACTGGATCAGCATGCAGCTGTTCTGAGGGGGTCGGCGGCAGGCCGCGCCGCTTCAAGCCGCCTTGGCCCGGACGTCCTGCCGCACCATGCGGTGGGAGAATCGCGCCCTTCTCTTTCTTTTTCTTCACTTGGAACGGGCCCGTCCGGCCCTCAAGCACCATGACATCCCCCTACACCCTGAGCGATTTTGATTTCGCCCTGCCCGAACAACTCATCGCCCAGCAGCCCGCACCCCAGCGCAGCGGCGCGCGCCTGCTTGACGCCATGGGCACCCAAGCGGTGGACCGCATCTTTCACGAACTCCCCAGCCTGTTGCGCGCGGGCGACCTGCTGGTGTTTAACGACACCAAGGTGCTCAATGCCCGCCTGTTTGGCGAAAAAGCCACCGGCGGCAAGCTCGAACTGCTGGTCGAGCGCGTGCTTGGCGGCAACCAGGTGGCCGCGCATTTGCGCGTGAGCAAAAAGCCCGCCGTGGGCGAAACGGTAAGCCTGCACAGTGCGCCCGGCCACGCCGACGGCTTGCGCGCCACATTGTTGGGGCGCTGGCCCGATGCGGCCGGGCCGCTGTTTCGCTTTGTGCTGTCCAACGACGCAGGCGACGACCCGTACACGCTGATGGAGCGCCACGGCCACATTCCGCTGCCGCCCTATATTGCACGCCAGCAAGACGGCGCTGACCCCGACGCAGCGCAAGACGCGCAGCGTTACCAAACCGTGTTCGCCAAAAACCCTGGCGCAGTGGCGGCACCTACCGCTGCCCTGCACTTTGACGCGGCCTTGCTGGCGCAGCTTGACGCCATGGGCGTGCAGCGCGCGCACGTTACGTTGCACGTAGGCGCAGGCACCTTTCAGCCGGTCAAAACCGAAAACCTGGCCGAGCACCGCATGCACAGCGAGTGGTACGAGGTGCCCCAAGCCACCCAAGACGCCATTGCCGCCTGCAAGTCGCGCGGTGGCCGCGTGGTGGCGGTGGGCACCACCACCGTGCGCACGCTGGAAAGCTGGGCCGCCACCGGCGTCGCCAGCGGCGACACCACCATCTTCATTACGCCGGGTTTTGCGTTCAAGCTGATCGACCTGCTGGTGACCAACTTCCATTTGCCCAAGTCGAGCCTGATGATGTTGGTGAGCGCTTTTGCAGGGTATGACAGCATCCGCGCCCTTTACGAGCACGCGATTGCGGCTGAGTACCGCTTTTTCAGCTACGGCGATGCGATGCTGCTGGCGCGCGCTGACAAGGTGGACGCTGCTTCTCAAGCCTTGGCGAAGTAACGCACGCCGGGCAGC
>CANGHQ010000206.1 GCA_947453585.1 Burkholderiales bacterium
AGGAGCAGCAGATGCGTCAGCAGCAGCAGGAGCAGCAGCAGGAGCGGCGGCAGGAGCAGCAGCTTCTTCTTTTTTACCGCAAGCAGCCAAGGCAGCAGCAGCGATAACAGCTGCCAAGATGAGAGTTTTGTTCATGATTGAAAAAATAGGTTGAGTTAACGAAACAATGTCCGGAAATTGCCTGGGCGGCAGGCCACCCAAACCCCAACAAAAAGCATTCGACGTCTTTTCGCCAGAGCCCCTGAGTATACAAGACGGTGCACGCTTGTACCGGGTAAACCCTGAAATCTTGAAAAGTAGCACCGAAAAAGTGCTTCCAAGCCACAAATCTGACGCTTTTTCCCTCATTCGTTCCCCTCGCGCAGGTCTGCTTGCAGCCAACCGTCGCCTACCCACTGCGCAAGGAGCTCCAGCGCGCCGGCGCTCAGGCGCTTGACATCGGCGCCACGCAGGTGGTGCTGATCGGCCAAAAGCCGCATCAGGGTCGCGTCGCGCCCCGAAGCACGAAAACTCTCGCCGTTGATAAAAATATGGGCGCTGTCGTAGAGCATTTGCGTGCGGCGGTCCAGGCATACGCCCTGGCTGGGGTCGAACTCATCCTCATCGCTTTGGAACCAGACTTGGGGTTTGGGCTCGCTCAGGTATTCACCCAGTGCGCGCTGTGTGGCCAGCGGGTCGTGCAAGGCTTTTTCTAGCGCCTCTTGCGCAAAGCGAGCCAGATCAGCGGGAATTTGGGCGCACTGGGCTTGCGCGGCCTGGTTGGGGTCGCGGTAAAGCGCATCGCCCACCTCGTCGCAAGCCTGTTCGGCCAGGCGCTGCAGCATTTCTTGCGCCAACTCACCCGCGCCCGGAGCGCGAAAACCAATCGAGTAAGTCATGCATTCGCCCAGCGCCACGCCGTCGTGGGCATAACGCGGAGGCAGATACAGCATGTCGCCAGCGTCCAACACAAATTCCTGCTCAGGCTCAAAGTCGGCCAATATCTTCAAGGGCATACCCGGCTGCAAATCCAGGTTTTTTTGCCGGCCGATGCGCCAGCGGCGCTGGCCGTGCGCTTGCAGCAAAAACACGTCGTAGCTGTCAAAGTGCGGCCCCACACCGCCGCCGTCGCTGGCGTAGCTCACCATCTCGTCGTCCAGGCGCGCATCCGGTACAAAACGGAATTGGTCACGCAAGGCGCGCACCCGGGCATCAAACAAGTCCACGCTTTGCACCAGCAGCGTCCAGCCGGGTTGCTTGAGCGCAGGCAAGGCCTTGCGGCCAAAAGGCCCTTGCTTCAGGCGCCAGGGCTGGTCGGCCACGTCGGGCGTCTGAATCACCAGGCGCGACTGCACGTCGTCTTGCGCGGCCAGGTCAAAGAGTTCGGCGCGGTCCAGCGGCGCGCGCAGGCCCGGAATCGCCTGGCGAATCACCAGGGGCTTTTTTTGCCAGTGGCGCTTCATGAAGGTGGCGGGCGACAGGCCGCCCAGGAGTTGAAGGGGCTGGTCAATGTTCATAAAACGTTCGTCCTGGGGCTAAAAAATGGGGAAGATGAAACTGCGACAATTGTGCGATGGAAATTTATGACAACTGCGTGGTCGCGCTGACCTGGGTCCTTCAAGACACTTTGGGGGAAGAATTGGACGTTCTTGACGAGCCAGTCGAGTTCTTGCTGGGAGGCAAAGATTTGCTACCCGCCATTGAAGCCGCCTTGCAAGGCCACCGCGTGGGCGCCAAGCTACAACTGCAAATTGAACCCGAAGAGGCCTTTGGCGACTTCAACGACCAACTGCTTTTTCTGGAGCCGCGCGCGCTGTTCCCGGCAGAGCTGCAAGTCGGGCTCACGCTGGAAGGCTCAGCCCTGCCCGCAGGCTGCAACCCGGCAGCGCCCAAAGACGCGCTGTTTACCGTCACCGACATTTACCCCGAACACGTGGTGTTAGATGCCAACCACCCGCTCGCAGGCATTGCCATTCGCATCAGCCTGCGCGTGGAAGGCGTGCGCGAGGCCACAGAAGAGGAGCTGGAGCGCGGTTCTACGGGCACCGGCTTTTTCCGCATCGAGGCGCTGCCCGCCTCGGACCGCGGCGACGCGCCGCTGCACTAAGGCCTCCCGAGCGCCGCAGAGCAAGGGCGCCCGCCGAGTCCTTCAAGCCTTGCCGGTCGAGCCGTAACCGCCCTCGCCGCGCTGCGAGGCGGTAAATTCATGCGCGATGTTGAACTGCGCCTGCACCACGGGCACGATCACCAGTTGGGCAATGCGCTCCATGGGCTCAATGGTAAAAGCCACTGTGCTTCGATTCCAGGCGCTGACCATCAACTGGCCCTGGTAGTCGCTGTCAATCAAACCCACCAGATTGCCCAACACGATGCCGTGTTTGTGGCCCAGACCCGAGCGCGGCAAGATCAGGGCGGCAAAGTGGGGGTCTTGCAAATAAATCGCCATGCCGGTGGGAACGAGCTGCCAGGCATTGGGCTGCAAGGTGAGCGGCGCGTCCAGGCAGGCGCGCAAGTCCAGCCCGGCGCTGCCCGGCGTGGCGTAGGCCGGCAATTGGTCAGCCAGGCGGGAATCGAGAATTTTGACGTCGAGTTTCATACGGGTTCACAAAAAATTCAGAGGGCTGCGCCCGGCAGGCGCTGGGCGATTTCGCGCACCAAAATGCGCGCAAGGCTCAATTTGCTGGCCCGGGGAATATCCACCGCGCCCTGCGCGTCCACCAGCAGCAGTGCGTTGTCGTCTTGGCCAAAGGTGGCCGGGCCAATATTGCCCACCAGCAAAGGCACGCCCTTGCGCTGGCGCTTGGCGGTGGCATGCATCAGCAAATCGTGGCTTTCCGCCGCAAAGCCCACACAAAACAGCGCGCCACTTTGCGCCCGCGCAGAGTGGGCGAGCGCGGCCAAGATGTCGGGGTTTTCCTGCAAGGCCAGATGTGGCACTTGGCCGGAGCCGTCTTTTTTGATCTTTTGGTCCGTGCTGGCCACAGGCCGCCAGTCCGCCACGGCCGCCGTAGCAATAAAGATGCTGGCCTGGTCCGCCTGCGACAGGCAGGCCTGCAACATGTCCTGGGCCGATTGCACGTCCAGGCGGCGCACGCCCTGCGGCGTGGCCAGCGCAACCGGGCCGGCAACCAGCGTGACATCGGCACCCGCCTCTTGCGCAGCGCGCGCCAGGGCAAAACCCATCTTGCCGCTAGAGCGGTTGGTAATGCCGCGCACCGGGTCAATCGCCTCAAAGGTGGGTCCGGCGGTAATCAAGACGCGCTGGCCCGCCAGCAATTTGGGCTGAAAAAACGCGATCACATCGTGCAGCAATTCTTGTGGCTCGCGCATGCGGCCGTCGCCCGTTTCTCCGCAGGCCTGGTCGCCCGCACCCACACCCAGTACGGTGGCGCCGTCGGAGCGCAACTGCGCCACATTGCGCACGGTGGCTGGGTGCGCCCACATTTCGCGGTTCATGGCCGGGGCCAGCAGCAGCGGCACCGATTCGATGGGGCGGGCCAAGCACATCAGGCTGAGCAAATCGTCAGCGCGCCCGTGCAGCAGTTTGGCCATGAAATCGGCGCTGCAGGGCGCTATCAGAATGGCGTCGGCCTCGCGGCTGAGGTTGATGTGCGCCATATTGTTGGCCTCGCGCGCATCCCACTGCGATGTGTAGACGCTGCGCTGGCTAAGGGCCTGCAGGGTCACCGGGGTGATGAACTGGGCTGCGGCCTCGGTCATCACCACCTGCACGGTGGCGCCTTCCTTGATGAGCGCGCGGCACAGTTCGGCGGCCTTGTAGCACGCAATGCCGCCGCTGAGTCCCAAAACAATGTGTTTACCGCTTAATTCCATCCGCCAGGCCCTGCATTAAATACTGCTGCGGGGCCGAAATGGACCCAAAGCGCAATGTAGCAGACACCTATAATCTCGCATTACCAGCTTCCCGAGCCGCAGGGTTCGTACACTGACATGACCAAATTTGTCTTCGTCACCGGTGGCGTGGTCTCTTCCCTGGGTAAGGGAATTGCATCCGCCTCACTCGCCGCGCTCTTGGAATCGCGGGGTCTGACAGTCACCCTGATCAAACTCGATCCCTATCTCAACGTCGATCCGGGCACCATGTCGCCCCTGCAACACGGCGAGGTTTTCGTTACAGATGACGGCGCCGAGACCGACCTCGACCTGGGCCACTACGAGCGCTTTGTGGAAACCCGCATGCGCAAGGCCAACAATTTCACCACCGGCCAAATCTACAAAAGCGTGCTCGACAAAGAGCGCCGGGGCGACTATTTGGGCAAAACGGTGCAGGTGATCCCGCACGTCACCAATGAAATCCAGGAATTCGTCAAGCGCGGCGCGCGCCTGGGCGAGCCCGATGCGGTGGATGTGGCGATTGTGGAAATTGGCGGCACCGTGGGCGACATCGAGTCCCTGCCATTCTTGGAAGCCGTGCGCCAAATGAGCCTGCAAATGGGCCCGAACAACACCGCTTTTGTGCATTTGAGCTACGTACCCTGGATTGCTGCGGCTGGCGAACTCAAAACCAAACCCACCCAGCACACCGCCAAGCAGCTGCGCGAAATCGGCATCCAGGCCGACGCCTTGGTGTGCCGCGCTGACCGCCCGATTCCTGATGAAGAACGGCAAAAAATCTCGCTGTTTTCCAATGTGCCCGTGTGGGGCGTGATCTCCA
>CANGHQ010000207.1 GCA_947453585.1 Burkholderiales bacterium
CGATGGCCACTTTGCGTTCGCTGCGCGCGCCGCGCTTAAGGGCCACCAGCTTGACCACGCGCGCGGCCAGCATGGTGGCGCGCTCGGGGCAGGAATGCATGTCTTGCGCGGTGTCGGCGGCCTTGAAAGTGCAGGCGTGGTGGCAGCCGGTGCAGGTCACACCTGGTGCGCCAGGGCGTCCGCCAAACACCATCGGGCCGGTGGAACCATCGAGTTCGGGAATGGCCACCATGATGGTGCTTTCCACCGGCAGCAGGCCGCGGTCTGAGCCGCCCCACTGGTCCAGCGTTTGAAACTCGACCGGGTGCGCGGCCACATAGGGTACATCGAGTTTGGACAGCACTTCTTCGGCGCCCTTGGCGTCGTTATAAGCGGGGCCACCCACCAGCGAAAAGCCCGTCAGCGAGACCACCGCGTCCACGCAGACGCGGCCGTCTTGGTAGAAAAACGCGTCAATTGCGGGGCGCGAATCGAGCCCGGCGGCAAAGGCCGGAATCACGCGCAGGCCGCGTGCTTCCAGGCTGGCGATCACGCCGTCGTAGTGCGCAGCGTTGCCCGAGAGCAAATAAGAGCGCATGAGCAGCAGGCCCACGGTGCCTTGCACGGCTCTGCCTGCTGGCAAGGGCAGGGCCAGCGCTTCTTCGGCGTAGCGCTCGGCCAGGCGCGGGTGGTAGACGCCCACTTCGGGGTAATGCACTGGCGCGTCAATCTTGAGGCTGCCGCGCAGGCTGCGGCGTGCGCCGTCCGCGCCTCGGTCCACCACGTGGCGCACCAGGTTGAGCACGTTGTCGTCCGAGCCGCTCATCCAATACTGCATGGCCAAAAAGTAGGCCCGCACGTCTTGGGCGGTGCCGGGAATAAAGCGCAGCATCTGTGGCAGGCGGCGCAGCATCTTCATTTGCGCAGCGCCGCCGGTGGGGGCTTTTTCCTTGCTGCCGCGCAGCTTTTTGAGCAGCGCCATCGGGCCGCTGGCGGGCTTGAGCATGTCAAACTGGCCCAGGCGCGTGAGCTGGGTGACTTCGGTGGCCGAGGCGATGCAGATCATGGCGTCGCACTGCATGCGCCGCGCGCGCAAATCCTCCAGGATAGGCAGGAAATGGTCTTCTAAAAAGAGCATGCCGGCCACCACAATATCGGCCTGCGCGATGTCGGCCTTGCAGCGGGCGACCAGGGCGTCGTTGCCCGCGTATTCCGAGGCGGCGTGCAGCGTGAGCGTCAGGTGCGGCAGCTCTTTGGCCAGGGCTTTGCGCGCGCGCTCAACCGCGCTGGCCAGGTGCGTGTCCATGGTCACGATCACCACGCGAACCGGGGTGCTGGAGACCGTGCGCATGCTAGCGCCCGAAGTGAGCTTTAGCGTCATACAAAGTCTCCACCGTGATCAGAGCCAGACCGTGATCGACGGCATATCGCTCGGTGTTGCGCCGGGCTTTGCCGCGCACAAAAAAAGGTATTTTTTTAAGTTCCTGTTCGGCGTCGGCGTTCCAGCTGGCGACCGTGACCGTGTTGGCGGTGACGGTGTCCGCAGCGGCGGCCGGTGCGGCTGATGGTGCACTGGGGCTTTCCTGCATCACGCCGCCGCCCAGGTGCGAGGGCGCTGCGTCTTCATGGAACTCGGCGTCGCCCCGGAACATGCCGATCAGGTGCTCTTCCAGGCCCATCATCAGGGGGTGGACCCAGGTGTCAAACAGCACGTTGGCGCCTTCAAAGCCCATTTGTGGCGAGTAGCGCGCCGGAAAATCCTGCACATGCACCGGGGCCGAAATCACCGCGCAAGGCACGCCCAGGCGCTTGGCGATGTGGCGCTCCATTTGCGTGCCCAGCACCAACTCTGGCTGCAACTCGGCAATGCGCGCTTCGACTTCCAGGTAGTCGTCGCTAATAAGCGGCTCTACGCCATACAGCTTTGCGGCGTCACGCACTTCGCGGGCAAATTCGCGGCTGTAGGTGCCAATGCCCACCACGGTAAAGCCCATTTCTTCGCTGGCCACCTTGGCCGCAGCCACAGCGTGGGTGGCGTCGCCAAACACAAACACGCGTTTGCTGGTGAGGTAAGTGGAATCCACCGAACGCGTGTACCAGGCGGCGCGCGAGTCGGCCTGGGCCAGCGCAGCGTCAGCGTCCAGGCCTGCCAGCGCGGCGACTTCGCGGATGAAAGCGCGGGTAGCACCCGTGCCAATGGGAATGGTTTTGGTGAACGGCTGGCCAAAGGTGCGCTGCAGCCACTGCGCCGTCAGGTTGGCGATTTCTGGGTAGAGCACGACATTGAAGTCGGCATTGGCCAGGCGACCCAGGTCTTCGGGTGTGGCGGAGAGCGGTGCCACCACATTGATCTCGATTCCCATGTTGACCAGCAGCGTGCGAATCTCTTGCAGGTCGTCACGGTGCCTAAAGCCCAGCGCCGTGGGTCCCAAGATATTGCAACGTGGTTTTTTCGCCTCAGTGTTTTCACTAGGTGGCGTTGCGGGCTTGGACAGGTTGCGCACGAGTTGGTAAAAGGTCTCGGAGGCGCCCCAGTTTTCCTTGCGCTGGTAGGCGGGCAGCTCCAGGGCCACCACGGGCACGGGCAAATTCAAGGCCTTGCACAGGCCACCCGGGTCGTCTTGGATCAGTTCGGCGGTGCAGGACGCGCCCACCAGCATGGCTTGGGGCTGGAAGCGCTCAAAGGCTTCGCGCGCTGCGGTCTTGAACAGCTCGGCCGTGTCGCCACCCAAATCGCGCGCCTGGAAGGTGGTGTAGGTCACCGGCGGGCGCTTTTGCAGGCGCTCGATCATGGTAAACAGCAAGTCCGCATAGGTATCACCCTGGGGCGCATGCAGCACGTAATGCACTTTTTCCATGGCCGTGGCCACCCGCATGGCGCCGACATGGGGCGGGCCTTCATAGGTCCAGAGGGTGAGTTGCATGGCGGGCGGTACTGAAAGCGGCCTAGGCGGCCAGGCGCATGCGACGCAGCAGCGGGCGGGTGAACAGTTCGGCCAGATCGGCGGCTTGGTCAAAACCCTGGATGGGGGTGAACACCAGCTCAATCGCCCACTTGGTGGTCATGCCTTCGGATTCGAGCGGATTGGCCAGGCCCAGGCCGCAGACCACGATGTCGGGCTGGGCGGCGCGGCAGCGCTCGAGCTGCTTTTCCACATGCTGGCCTTCGGACAAAAAGGTGCCCTCGGGCAACAAGGCCAGCTCTTGCGCCAGGTTTTGGCGGTGCAAATAGGGCGTGCCCACTTCAAGCAAGCGCATGCCGAGTTCGCGCGCCAGAAAGCGGGCCAGCGGAATCTCGAGCTGCGAATCGGGGAAGAAGAAGATGCTTTTGCCCTCAAGGGCCAGCCGGGCGCGTGCCAGCGCTGCCCGGGCACGCTGGGTGGCGGGGGCCACGGCGGCGTCAAACGCGGCCTCGCTAATGGCAAAAGCGCGGGCGGCGGCTTGCAGCCACAGCGTTGTGCCTTCTACGCCCAAAGGAAAGGGCGCGGCCAGCAGCATGGCGCCGCGCGCCTGCAGCGCACGGGCGGTGTCGGCCAAAAAGGGCTGGGCCAGCAGCATGCGGGTGTTGGCGCCCACCGGTGCCATGTCCGAGGCGCGCCGGGGCGGGAAAAACCGCACCCGCTCGACACCCATGTGCTTGAACAGGCGCAAAAACTGGTCTTCCACCACGTCGGCCAGGGCGCCCACCACCAGCAGTTCGGTCGGCGCGTTGGGCGCGCTGGCGGGCAAACCCGGCACCATGGAAGCCAGGCAGGCGTCTTCGCCCTGGGTAAACGTGGTCTCGATGCCGCTGCCCGAATAGTTCAGCACCCGCACCGAAGGTGAAAATGTGGTGGACAGGCGGGCCGCCGCGCGGGCCAGATCGAGCTTGATGACCTCGGACGGGCAGGAGCCCACCAGAAAAAGCAGTTTGATTTCGGGGCGGCGCGCCAGCAGTTGGTTCACCACGCGGTCGAGTTCGGTGTTGGCATCGGCCAGGCCAGCGAGGTCGCGCTCGTCAATGATGGCGGTGGCAAAGCGGGGCTCGGCAAAAATCATCACCCCGGCGGCCGACTGGATCAGGTGGGCGCAAGTGCGTGAACCCACCACCAAAAAGAAGGCGTCCTGGATCTTGCGGTGCAGCCAGATGATGCCGGTCAGGCCGCAAAACACCTCATGCTGGCCGCGCTCGCGCAGCACCGGCGCGTCGCTGCAGCCGCCGGCCGATGCGGCCCGGATGGGAATGGTCACCGCGCTCATGCTGCCACTCCGGGGCCGCCCAAGGGCTGCAAGTTGGCCTGTTGTGAGGCCGCGTAGTCCAGGCGCGCTGCGCGCAGCTTGAGTAAAAACTGCCCGGCGTTGACCAGGTAAGTGGCATAGGCTGCCAGCGCCAGGTACATGAGCGAGGCGCCAGCGAGCGCGCCGGTGTACATGGCCACCAAATAGGCGGTGTGCAGCGCCAGCACCAGCATGCTGAACACGTCTTCCCAGTAAAAGGCCGGGGCAAACAGGTAGCGGCCAAACACCACTTTTTCCCAGATGCAGCCGGTGACCATGATGGTGTACAGCGCCAGCGTCTTGACTACGACCGACGCGTTGGCGATCTCCAGGCCCTCGCCCGTGAACAAAAAGCGCAGCACCAGCCCCAAGCTGCCCAAAAAGATAAAAAACTGGACCGGCGCCAGCAG
>CANGHQ010000208.1 GCA_947453585.1 Burkholderiales bacterium
CCCATCTTCAACCACCAGGCGGTGGGCTTTAGGCTGGCCGATTGCGCCACACAGCTAGAGGCGGCCCGCCAACTCATCTGGCACGCCGCCGCCCTGCGCGACGCCGGCCGCCCCTGCCTGAAAGAAGCCGCCATGGCCAAACTGTTTGCCAGCGAAATGGCTGAACAGGTTTGCAGCGCCGCCATCCAGACGCTGGGCGGTTATGGCTATGTGAGCGACTTTCCGGTGGAGCGCATTTACCGGGATGTGCGGGTGTGCCAGATTTATGAGGGCACTAGCGACGTGCAGAAGATCATTATTCAGCGGGCGCTAGCTTGAATCCCCATACTTTGGAGAAACCGCCATGCCCATTACCAAAGGTTTTCGCCAGCTCGTAGACGAAGCCAACGCCCAGATCACCACCTACACCGTGGCGCAAGTGCTCGCACGCCTGGAGGACCCCACGGTGCAACTGGTGGACATTCGCGATATGCGCGAGCTGGAGCGCGAAGGCACGATTGACGGCGCGGTGCTGGCGCCGCGCGGCATGCTGGAGTTTTGGGTGGACCCGGCCTCGCCCTATTTCAAGCCGGTGTTTGGCGACGAGAGCAAAGAGTTCATTCTGTTTTGCGCTGCAAGCTGGCGCAGCGCGCTGGCCACCAAGGCGCTGCAAGACATGGGCATGACCAACGTTGCCCATATCGACGGTGGCTTTGCCCAATGGGTGAAAGACGGTGCGCCGACGCTGACGCTGGAAGAACAAAAAGCCAAGCGCCACGCCAAGGCATGAAACTGCTGGCGCCCACCCAGCCTTGCCCGTGCGGCGGCGCGTCCGCAATCGCCGCCACGTCGGGGCGCAAGCCCACAACGAAAGCAGCGCTGACTTACGGCCAGTGCTGCGGCCGCTGGCTGGAAGCGGACGCCACACAAGGCCCCTTCGCCCCCGACGCCCAGCAACTCATGCGTTCGCGCTACACCGCCTTTGTGCTGGAGCGCGAAGCCTATTTGCGCGCCACCTGGCAAGCGGACCATCGCCCAGCCCACATTGAATTTGATCTCGGTGTGAAGTGGCTGGGGCTGGAAGTGCGCAACTACCAGCTAACCGGTGCGGACACCGCCGAGGTGGAATTCGTGGCCCGCCAAAAACCAGCGAGCGGCCCCGCCACACGCCTGCACGAGCGCAGCCGCTTTGTGCTGGAAGGGGGACGGTGGTTGTACTTGGACGGCGTGCAGTTTTAGCCGCTTGTCTGCGGGCCGGGCGCTGCTGCGTCTGTCTTACCGTAGGCTCAGGCCGCCAGCCGGGTGTGCAAGGGCGCGATGCGTGCAAGTTCCTCGGTCATAGTGGCGCTTGCGATTTTCAAATCGTAGTCCGACTGCAAATTCAGCCAATACTGCGGACTTTGCCCGAACGCGTGGCCCAGGCGCAGGGCAAGTTCGGCGGTGACTGGGCGCTCTTCTCGCACCAGGTGCGAAATGCGCATCGAAGAAATACCCAAGGTTTTGGCAAGGGCCGCTTGCGTCATGCCCAAATCTTCCAGCGCCTCGCGGATGTATTCGCCGGGGTGAATAGGCGGCAAGCCGTTGGTGGTGCGTTCCATAGTGCGTGTGCCTTAGTGGTAATCAATGATTTCGACGCCAAACGCGTCGCTGTCAACAAAGCGAAAACAAATGCGCCATTGGTCGTTGATGCGCAAACTCCATTGGCCGTCCCGGTCACCATGAAGTGCCTCTAAGCGGTTGGCTGGCGGAAACCGCAGGTCTTCCACCGTCACGGCGTGTTCGAGCTGGTTCAAACGCAACAGTGCGCGGCGCAAGATGCTGGGCGGCAATTTGCGCGACTTGCCCGTGCGAAACAGGTTTTCGGTTTCTTTGTCGGCAAAGCTGCGCAGCATGGGTCGAATGATAAACAATTTGTTTATCCGCTGCAATTAAACCCTCTGCAGACATCAAACTTCCTGCCTAAACGCCTCCGGCGTCTGCCCCGTCCACCCCTTAAACGCCCGGATAAAACTCTTCTCGTTGTTAAACCCCGCCAGCGCCGCAATTTGTTTGACCGGGCGGCGACTGCGTTGCAACTGGGCCACGGCCACGTCGCGGCGCACGGCGTCTTTGAGTTGTTGAAGGGAGGCGCCTTCTTCCTTGAGCTGGCGGTGCAGGGTGCGGGCCGACAGGTTGAGCCAGTGGGCCAGGTCGTCGGCGTTGCGGCAGTGTTCGGGGTGCTGGGCCAGGGTTTGGCGCACTTTTTCGACCAGCAGGCGGTCGCGGCGGTAGGGGCGCACCGTGAGCAGCAGGGCGCGCTGCAGCATGTGTTGCAGCGCCGCTTCGTCGCGGCGCACCGGCAGCGCCAGGTAGCGCGCGTCAAACAGCAGGCGGTGGGTGGGTGCACCGAAGCGCGTGGGGCCGTCAAACAGCACCTGGTAGCTGGCCTGGTGTGCGGGGGCGGCAAAGCGCAGCTCGGTGCCCTGCAGCGGAATGCGCGAATCGGTCAGCCAGCAGGCAACGCCCAAGGCGTTGCGCAGCACCGACACCACACAAAACTCCTGCAATGCGCCCAGGCCGCGTACTTCGGTGAGTTGCAGTGACGCCAGCCCGTCGTGCTCTGTAAGGGTGAGCGCAATGTCGTCGGTCAGCAATCCATGGTGGCGGCACCAGCGCTGCAGCGCCACCCGCAGCGTGGGCGCGGTGAGCGATGCGCGCACCAGCATGCCGTAGCTGCCCCAGGGCAGGCGGCGACTGAACCAGCCCAGGCCTTCGTCGTCAAGCTCCTGCATGGCCAGCGCGGACACCCATTCCATCTGCATGGCGGTAATGCGTTCCTGGGGCTGGGTTAATAACTGCGGCTCGATTTGTGCCTTGGCCAGCGTGGCCCTGGCGTCCAGGCCGCGCTGCGCATAGGCCGCCACAATGGCCAGCACAAAAGCGATGGGCGTGGCGGCTTGGCCTTGTGCGGGCGCTGCTGCGTAGGGCAGGGTTGCGGTGGTTGGGCGGGATGATGCGGGCATGGATGGCCCGCATTGTGGCGCACAAGCTGGCACGATTTGCAACCTTTGTGGCGCAAGTGCGAATGAGGGCGCGCCTATGCTGGCGCGAATCTGAAACAAAGGTGCACCCATGTCCGTTTTGCAAAGCCAGCTCAACCCCCGCTCCGCCGACTTCCAGGCCAACGCCGCTGCCATGCGCGCTTTGGTTGACGATTTGCGCCTGCACCTGGAAAAAGTGGCCCTGGGCGGCGGCGAAACAGCGCGCGCCCGGCACACAGCGCGCGGCAAATTGCTGCCGCGCGAACGCGTGCACATGCTGCTCGACCCCGGCACGCCGTTTCTGGAACTCGCGCCCCTGGCCGCGCTCAACCTTTACCACAACGACGCCCCGAGCGCCGGCCTGATTGCCGGCATCGGTCGGGTCAGCGGCGTGGACTGCATGATTGTGTGCAACGACGCCACCGTCAAAGGCGGCACCTATTACCCGTTGACGGTCAAAAAGCACTTGCGCGCGCAAGAAGTGGCGCAGCAAAACAACCTGACCTGTATTTATCTGGTGGATTCGGGCGGCGCCAATCTGCCTAACCAAGACGAGGTGTTCCCGGACCGCGACCACTTTGGCCGCATCTTCTACAACCAGGCCAATATGAGCGCGCAAGGCATTGCGCAAATTGCCGTGGTGATGGGCAGTTGCACCGCAGGCGGCGCCTACGTTCCGGCCATGAGCGACGAGACCATCATCGTCAAGAACCAGGGCACCATCTTTTTGGGCGGCCCGCCGCTGGTCAAGGCCGCCACGGGCGAAGTGGTGAGCGCCGAAGACTTAGGAGGCGGCGACGTGCACACGCGCCTCTCAGGCGTGGCCGACCACCTGGCGCAAAACGACTTGCACGCACTGGCGCTGGCGCGCGAGGCCGTGGCACACCTGAACCACCACAAGGCCGCGCCCGAGGCCGCAACCCAGCCCACGCCACCCCAGTTTGCGGCTGAGGAGTTGTACGGCGTGATTCCCACCGACACGCGCAAGCCTTTTGACGTGCGCGAGATCATCGCCCGCATCGTGGACGGCAGCGAGTTCCATGAGTTCAAACCGCGCTTTGGCGCCACGCTGGTCTGCGGCTTTGCGCACATTGAGGGCATGGCCGTAGGCATCATCGCCAACAACGGCATTTTGTTCAGCGAGTCGGCCCTCAAGGGCGCGCACTTTATCGAGCTGTGCTGCCAGCGCAAGATCGCCTTGGTGTTTCTGCAAAACATCACCGGCTTTATGGTCGGGCGCAAGTATGAGAACGAGGGCATTGCCCGCAACGGCGCCAAGATGGTCACGGCCGTGGCTTGCGCTGCGGTGCCCAAGTTCACCATCATCATTGGCGGCAGCTTTGGCGCGGGCAACTACGGTATGTGCGGGCGCGCCTACAGCCCGCGCTTTTTGTGGATGTGGCCCAACGCGCGCATCAGCGTCATGGGCGGCGAGCAGGCCGCCAGCGTCTTGGCCACGGTCAAGCGCGACGGCCTGGAAGCCAAGGGCGGCAGCTGGAGCGCCGACGAAGAGGCTGCTTTCAAAGCCCCCATCCAAGCCCAGTACGAAACCCAGGGCCACCCCTACTTTGCCACCGCCCGCCTGTGGGACGACGGCATCATCGACCCTGCCGACACGC
>CANGHQ010000209.1 GCA_947453585.1 Burkholderiales bacterium
CGCCGACACGCTGGAAATCGTGATGCGCGTCTATTTCGAAAAGCCGCGCACCACCGTGGGCTGGAAAGGTCTGATCAACGACCCCTACCTGGACGAGAGCTTTCGCATTGACGAAGGCCTGCGCATTGCGCGCCAGTTGCTGATCGACATCAACCGCCTGGGCCTGCCAGCGGGCAGCGAGTTTCTGGATGTGATTTCGCCCCAGTACCTGGGCGACCTGATCGCCTGGGGCGCCATTGGCGCGCGCACCACCGAGAGCCAGGTGCATCGCGAGCTGGCCTCGGGCATTTCGGCGCCCATTGGCTTTAAGAACGGCACCGACGGCAACATCAAAATCGCCACCGACGCCATTCAGGCCGCCGCTGGGGGCCACCACTTTTTGTCGGTGCACAAAAACGGCCAGGTTGCCGTTGTGCAGACCAACGGCAACCCGGACTGCCACGTGATTTTGCGCGGCGGCAAGGCGCCCAATTACGACGCCGCCAGCGTGGAAGCCGCCTGCGCCGACCTGGTCAAAGCCAAACTGCCCGCCACGCTGATGGTGGACTGCAGCCACGCCAACAGCAGCAAGCAGCACGAAAAGCAACTCGACGTTGCGCGCGACATCGCGGCCCAGGTGTCCGGCGGATCGACCCGGGTATTTGGCGTGATGATCGAAAGCCACCTGCAAGCCGGGGCGCAAAAGTTCACGCCGGGCAAAGATGTGCCCGCTGCGCTGGCCTATGGCCAAAGCATTACCGACGCCTGCCTGGGTTGGGACGATTCGATGGAAAGCCTGGAAGTGCTGTCACAAGCCGTGAAAGCGCGCCGGGTGCGCCGCAACGCTGCGACCTAAGAAGCGCACCGCCTATGGGCTGACGCTGCCGCCATCGCGGTGGCCTCAGCCCATTTTTTTTGCTGCGCCCGGCGCAGTCTGAAGCTGGGCTGCGGTTTAAGCTGCGCGCAGCAAGGCCGCAATCTTGTCGTGCACGCCGCCAAAGCCGCCGTTGCTCATGCACAAAATATGGTCACCGGGGCGTGCCTGCGCCGCCACCTGGGCGGCCAGGGCGTCAATCGTGGGCGCCACTTGCGCCCGCTCGCCCATAGGCGCGAGCGCTTCGCCCGCATCCCAGCCCAAACCGCCGACATGGCAAAAGGCCAGATCGACCTCTTCCAGACTCCAGGGCAGCTGCGCCTTCATGGTGCCGAGCTTCATGGTGTTGGAGCGCGGCTCAAACACCGCCAGAATACGCGCGCCGCCCACCGTGCGGCGCAGCCCGTTGACGGTGGTGCGAATGGCGGTAGGGTGGTGGGCAAAATCGTCGTAAATCGTGACCGGCAACGTGTCGGGCGCGCCGGGGAGCGTGATGCGCTCGCGCACTTCCATGCGGCGCTTGACGTTCTCAAAACTGGCCAGGGCCAGGGCGGCATCGGCCGGGGACACGCCCACATGCTCGGCTGCGGCAATGGCCGCCAGCGCGTTGAGCTGGTTGTGCCCCCCCCCCAAACCCCAGCGCACCTGCGCCACCGTTTTACCTGCTCGCAACACGGCAAAGTCATGGGGCTCGCCTGCGGCGCTGAAATCACTCACCGCCGCGCCAAAGCTGCGCACCTCGCTCCAGCAGCCCATGTGCAGCACGCGCGCCAGGCTTTCTTCCAGCCCATTGACCACGACCCGGCCACTGCTGGGCACGGTGCGCACCAGGTGGTGAAACTGCCGCTCAATGGCCGCGAGGTTGTCAAAAATGTCCGCGTGGTCAAACTCCAGGTTATTGAGCACGGCGGTGCGCGGGCGGTAATGCACAAACTTGCTGCGCTTGTCAAAAAACGCGGTGTCGTATTCGTCGGCCTCGATTACGAATACCGGGCCGCCCTCCGGCGAACCCGCCCTTACGGGGCGCGTGGGAGACCCCAACCTTGCTGAGACACCGAAATTAAGGGGCACGCCGCCGACCAAAAAGCCCGGCTGCAAACCCGCGCATTCCAAAATCCAGGTCAGCATGGCGGTGGTGGTGGTTTTGCCGTGTGTGCCGGCCACGGCCAGCACGTGGCGGCCTTGCAGCACGTGTTCAGAAAGCCACTGCGGGCCGCTGGTGTAGGGCAAGCCGGCGTCCAAAATTGCCTCGATCAGCGGGAACTTCGGGGCGCCGCCCTCAGTGCGGCTGCGGCTGACCGTGTTGCCCACCACATACATATCGGGCTTAAGAGCCAGCTGCTCGACGCCAAAGCCTTCGATCAAATCAATGCCCAGGGCGCGCAACTGGTCGCTCATCGGCGGATACACCCCGGCGTCGCAACCGGTGACGCGGTGGCCGGCCTCGCGCGCCAGCGCCGCCAAACCGCCCATAAAAGTGCCGCAAATGCCCAAAATATGAATATGCATCGCACGAGTTTAGCGGCCACATCGCCTGCGGGGCCAAGGGTGGCGGGGCACAATCGCGCCATGGACAGTTACAAGGAAGAGATCACAGCCACAGCCGCCCGCCTGGTGGTGGAAGAAGGCCTGGACTATGGCGCTGCCAAACGCCGCGCCGCCAAGCAGCTTGGCTCCGGCGCGCGCGGCGGCCTGCCCGACAACGCAGAGCTGGAAGCCGCGGTCGAGGAATACATCGCCATTTTTTGCGCCGACACCCAGCCCACCGAGCTGCGCGCGCTGCGCGAACTGGCTTTGCACTGGATGGATCGCCTGGCGCGCTTTCGGCCCCACCTGGGCGGCGCGGTCTGGCGCGGCACCGCCACCCGCCACTCCGATATTTACCTGCAGCTGTTTTGCGAAGACTCCAAAGCAGCCGAAATCGCCCTGATTAACATGGGCGTGCGCTTCGAAGCCCGCTCGGTGCCCGGCTTCCAGGGCGCGCTGGTGGATGCGCTGAGCGTGCATGTGCGCTCGGAGGCGCTGCAGGAAAACATTGGCCTGCATCTGATGGTTTACGACCAGGACGATATTCGTGGCGCGCTGCAGCCCGACGCGCGGGGCCGCAGCCCGCGCGGAGACGCCGATGCATTGCGCCGCCTGATGGAAAATACACCGCTATGAACCAAAAGCCCGACCATCCCGCCTCTTTGCACCAAGCCGAACTCGATGCCGTGCGCGCGCGTTTGCCCCGGCGCGCGCTCCTGGGCGTGATGGCCGCCGCCGCCCTGGGCGCGGGCGCGACCGCCGCCTGGATGCAGGAGCGCAAGGCGTCCGAGTCCGCCATCACCACCGCCGTGCCCGACTTCTGGGCCCTGCAATGGACCACGCCCGACGGCGCGCCGCTGCCCATGCAATCGTTCCAGGGGCGCCCCCTTCTGATCAACTTCTGGGCCACCTGGTGCCCGCCCTGCGTGGAAGAACTTCCGCTAATTAACGCCTTCTACCAAGAAAACAAGGGCAAGGGCTGGCAAGTGCTGGGTTTGGCGGTGGACAAGGCGGCCCTGGTCAAGACGTTTCTGACGAAAACGCCCTTGGCCTTTTCGGTGGGCATGGCGGGTTTGGGCGGCACCGACCTGAGCCGCAAGCTGGGCAATCTGGCCGGTGGATTGCCCTTTACCGTCGCGCTCGACAGCGCCGGTGGCATTATTCAACGCAAGATGGGCCAGGTGAGCGCCGACGATCTGCGGGCCTTGCGTGGTCTAAAATAGCAGCGATTGCGGCGCTGCATGCGCCGCGTATGATGCGCAAGCTGCTTACAAATTAGCAGAACATATACGCAAATAAATTCCGATAGCACGTTTTAAGCTATTCTTGGGCTTATTCGCTGCCTTGTGACCAACCGCTTTGGGAGACCCCATGGATTTACGCAAACTCAAAACCCTGATTGACCTGGTATCGGACTCCAATGTGTCCGAACTCGAAATTACCGAGGCCGAAGGCAAGGTTCGCATCGTCAAGGGTTCCAACGTGGTGATGCAGGGCTACGCGCCCGCGCAGATGCAGATGGCGCCCATGGCCCACGCCCCCGTAGCAGCCACTGCGGCAGCACCCGCCGAAGCTGCAGCGCCCGAAGTCCCGGCCCTGCACGCGGTCAAGTCCCCCATGGTGGGCACGTTCTACCGCTCAGCCTCTCCCGGCGCCAAATCTTTTGTGGAAGTGGGCGACACAGTCAAGGTGGGCGACACGATTTGCATCATCGAGGCCATGAAGATCCTCAACGAAATTGAGGCCGACAAGGCGGGCAAGGTCGTCCAGATCCTGTGCGAAAACGGCCAGGCGGTGGAATACGGGCAATCTTTGCTGACCATTGAATAGGCCAGCGCACCCATGTTCAAAAAAATCCTGATCGCCAACCGCGGCGAGATCGCCCTCAGAATCCAGCGCGCCTGCCGCGAGTTGGGTGTCAAGGCGGTCATGGTGTATTCCGAGGCCGACCGTGACGCCAAATACGTGCGCCTGGCCGAAGAAGCCGTGTGCATTGGCCCGGCCGCGTCCAACCTCAGTTACCTCAACATGCCGGCGATTATTTCGGCGGCAGAAGTGACCGACGCCGAAGCGATTCACCCTGGCTACGGTTTCCTCAGCGAAAACGCCGACTTTGCCGAGCGGGTTGAGAAAAGCGGCTTCCAGTTCATCGGCCCCACGCCCGAATCGATCCGGCTCATGGGCGACAAAGTCTCGGCCAAACAGGCCATGATCCGCGCTGGCGTCC
>CANGHQ010000210.1 GCA_947453585.1 Burkholderiales bacterium
GCAGTCTTCTTGGCTGGCAGTTTTTCCTTGATACGTGCCGACTTGCCGCTGCGGTCGCGCAAGTAGTACAGCTTGGCGCGGCGAACATCACCACGGCGCTTAACTTCAATGCCAGCGATCAGCGGGCTGTAGGTCTGGAACGTACGCTCCACGCCTTCGCCGCTGGAGATCTTGCGAACGATAAAGCCACTGTTGAGGCCGCGATTGCGCTTGGCAATCACAACGCCTTCGTAAGCCTGCACGCGCTTGCGCGTACCTTCAACGACGTTCACGCTGACGATGACAGTGTCACCAGGAGCGAAATCAGGAATGGTTTTACCCAAACGTGCGATTTCTTCTTGTTCCAGAATTTGGATGAGGTTCATAGCTTCTTTCGTGATCTTGCGTGCGCCGGCGCCAACCATTGGCACCATGTCTTCTGAGCAGAATCGCTTAGCGTCATTTGGCCAGGCAGAGGATCGGTTAGTCTGCCATTATAGCAATGCTGGCCAACAGGGCTTCGTCTTTCACCGTCAACAGGCCCGCTGCACGCGCCGCCGCTATCAAATCTGGGCGGTGGCGGGCTGTGAGCCGCAGCTGCTGGTCTCTGCGCCAGCGCGCTATGTTGATGTGGTGGCCGGATAACAACACCTCTGGCACGCCCTGCTCCGCCCACTCTTCGGGGCGGGTGTAATGCGGGCAGTCCAGCAGGCCATCGAGCGCCGGGTTGAAGCTGTCAAAGTGGTGGCTGTCCGCGTCGCCCAATACGTCAGGCTGCAAGCGCGCCACGGCATCGAGCAGCACCATGGCCGGCAGCTCGCCGCCCGAGAGCACAAAGTCGCCGATGCTGATTTGTGCGTCCACATGGGCGTCAATAAAGCGCTGGTCCACGCCTTCATACCGCCCACAAATGAGGATGGCGCCATCGCCGTTGGCCCATTCCTGCACGACTGTGTGGTTCAGCGGCTGGCCGATGGGCGAAAAAAGGACGACCTTTGCCCTGTGTCCGCGCTCGGTGGCGATGACGTCGAGCGTCTTTTCCAGCGGTTCGGCCATCATCACCATGCCAGGGCCGCCTCCAAAGGGGCGGTCGTCCACGCGGCGGTAGTTGCCGCTGGCCACATCGCGCGGATTGAACAGGTGCACATCCACCGCGCCAGAGCTGTAGGCGCGCCGGGTAATACCCGTGGTCAAAAACGGGGCAAAAAGCTCAGGGAACAGGGTAACCACGTCAAAGCGCATGGCTTGAGCGGTCAGTAATCGAGCTGCCAATCGACGCGAATGCGCCGCGCCTTCAGGTCCACGTCGTCCACAAAGGCAGAGACGAAGGGAATCATGCGTTCTTGCAGCTTGCCGTCTTGCATATAGTCCATCACCAGCACGGTTTGGGGGCCGGTGGACAGCAACTCACGCACGGTGCCCATGGCTTCATCGGCGCGGTTGAACACTTCCAGGCCGATCAGGTCTACCCAGTAGTACTCATCGGTACTGGCGGTCGGAAAGCTGGAGCGGGCGACAAAAATGCGCGCGCCGCGCAAGGCCTCGGCGGCAGTGCGGTCGAGCACGTCGTGGGCGCTGGCCACCACGGTGTCGGAATGCTCTTTGGCTTCTTTGATGGCTAAACGCGCCACACCTTCAAAGGTTTTCAAACCCCGTTCGGTTGGCAAAAGAAACCAGCGTTTGGATGAGAAAAGTGCCTCAGGCTCAGGACTGAAGGAGATCACCTTGAACCAACCCTTGACGCCCCAGGCGTCTGCAATTCTTCCTACTTCGATGGCGTCTGCTGGAAGTTCAGCAGCTTCGAGTCCGGCGATCATGCGTTGGGGCAATAAAAAGGGCGCTCGGACGACGGTGTCGCCCTCACGCCCAGTTTTGGCTTAGGCCGCTGGAGCAGCTGCGCTGTGGGCGGCTTGGTTGATCAAACGCTCCACGGTAGGAGACGCTTGGGCGCCAACGCCCTTCCAGTAGCTCAGACGGTCCTGGGCGATGCGGATGCGCTCTTCATTGGCAGTGGCGATTGGGTTGTAAAAACCAATGCGCTCAATGAAGCGGCCATCACGGCGGGTACGCTTGTCTGCAACGACAATGCTGAAAAACGGGCGGGCTTTAGCACCACCACGAGCGAGTCGAATGACGACCATGATTATTCCTTTGGGTGGCTGAAATTGATTTCAACCATAAAATTCAGAGTTGAGACACGCAACTGGCCACCCGGCCAGCGACACTCAGAATAGCCTTCCATTATATCTTTTTCTCAAACCATGCCCCTGATTCGCCCCAGCAACGACCACGACCTGCCCGCAATCACGGCCATTTACCAACACCATGTGCTCAACGGCACCGGTACTTTTGAAATCACCCCTCCCACTCTGGACGAAATGCGCTCGCGCCGGGCCGATGTTTTATCCAAAGGTCTGCCCTATCTTGTGCTGGAAAACGAGGGGCAAGTGCTGGGTTTTAGCTACTGCAACTGGTTCAAGCCGCGCCCGGCCTACCGTTTTTCGGCCGAAGACTCGATTTACCTCGATCCGCAAGCTACGGGCAAGGGCTGGGGAAGGTTGCTGCTTGGCGAATTGGTTGCCAGCGCCCAGCGCGCAGGCATTCGCAAACTGATTGCGGTGATTGGCGACTCGCAGAACCACGCATCCATTGGCCTGCACGCAGCGCTGGGGTTTCAGCACGTGGGCGTTTTGAGCGACTGCGGCTGGAAGTTTGACCGTTGGCTCGATGTGGTGCTGATGGAATGCCCTGTTGGCGCGGGCAGCAGCCTGCCTGCGCCACAATCGGCAGCATGAAAAACAAAACCATCGCCGTCTGGGCCACCTTAGTCACCGGCACGCTGGGCTTGCAGCGCATTTACCTGACCGGTCGCTACGACGCCTGGGCCGGACTTGCCCTGGCACCCACGCTGCTGGGTCTGTACGGCGTGGAGCGCGCGCGCAACCTGGGCCTGGACGACACGCTGAGCTGGGTACTGATTCCCTTGCTTGGCTTTGCATTTGCCGCCTGCGCAATTGCGGCTTTGCGCTATGGTCTGATGGACGCGCCCGCCTGGAACCGCCGCTTCAACCCGGGCGCGGACGAAGAGGATGGCGCGGGACAGACGGGCTGGTTCACCGTCATCGGCCTGGCAAGTTCTTTGTTTATCGGCGCTACGGTATTGATTTCGACGCTGGCGTTCAGCTTCCAGCGGTATTTTGAATTTACCGCCTGAAAATACGCGTCCTGACCTTTGGGGCGAGCGCCCCGCCAGATACAAAAAAGCCCTTGTGCGTATGCCAAGGGCTTTTCGTTTGAGGGCCGTGCCCTTGACGGGTCGGCCCGACCGGCAGCGTTTTAGGCCAGACGCGCCGCGCGCAGCTTGACCGAAAACTCGCGCAGCGTGGCGATGCCACTGTCTTCTGCGCGGTGGCACCAGGCGGCCAGGTCAGCGGTGAGTTGCTCACGGGACACAGCGGTATTGAGCCACAACTGGCGCAGCTCTTCGCGCATGGTGACCAATTTGTCCAACACCGGAGACGCCACACGGGCCAGCGCCAGCTCAGGGATCACCGAGGCTGGTACTTTTTCCGAATCCCGGTGCGCCCATTGTTTGGCGGCCTTGATGACAGCGGAGTCAGCGCTGCGGGCTTTCATGGCAGCAAGCTCGGTATTGACCGTCAACTGCATCTGCTTGGCGTAACCAGCCATGATTTCATAGCGGTTGGCGATCAGGGCCTCAAGGGTCTTCTCGTCTGCCACCGGGCGGATGTCGCCATAGGCTGCCTTGGGTGGCGTCTTTTTCACGCGGGCCAAACCGACCATTTGCATCAGGCTGATGTACATCCAGCCAATGTCAAACTCGTAGGGCTTGACCGACAGTTTGGCCGATGTGGGGTAGGTGTGGTGGTTGTTGTGCAACTCTTCACCGGCAATGATGATGCCCCAGGGCGAAATATTGGTGCTAGCGTCTGGTGCCTCAAAGTTGCGGTAGCCCCAATAGTGCGCAGCACCGTTGATGATGCCAGCCGCCATGATGGGCGTCCACGCCATTTGTACCGCCCAGACCGACAAACCAGCGGCTCCGAACAGGAACAGGTTGACCACCAGCATCAGGCCCACGCCTTGCCAGGAAAAGCGGGTGTACAGATTGCGCTCAATCCAATCGTCTGGCGTACCGTGGCCGTAGCGGGCCATGGTTTCTTTGTTCTTGGACTCGGCACGATACAGCTCGGCGCCCTGCAGCAGCACGGTGCGGATACCGTAGACATGGGGGCTGTGCGGATCGTCAGGCTGCTCGCACTTGGCGTGGTGCTTGCGGTGAATAGATGCCCACTCTTTTGTCACTTGGCCTGTAGTCAACCACAGCCAGAACCGGAAAAAATGCGAAGCGCTGGGATGCAGATCCAAGGCGCGGTGCGCTTGGTGCCGGTGCAAAAACACCGTGACGCTGATCATTGTGATGTGGGTGACACCCAGCGTAAACAAAACAATTTGCCACCAGCTCCAAGCCAGGGCTCCATGGGCCAACCACTCCAGAACCGCGTTAAACACGGCCGAATCAGGCAACAGCATAGGTATTGAGTCTCTTTATAGTAAATGTAAGAAAACCGGACTAATCAAGGCTTTA
>CANGHQ010000211.1 GCA_947453585.1 Burkholderiales bacterium
CGTCCGTTCTTGCCTGCGGGGGCGTGCGGCGCAATCAAGGCCAGCAAATCACTCCAAGGCGTAACGGCATCCATTTTGGCCAGCAGCTCACGCTTTCGCGTGACTTTGGTGGCCAGCTCAAATCCGGTGGTGGCGAGGCTTATTTGGTTCATCGATACTTAACGCACAAGAGGGCTGTGGGGATGACTTGTGCAGACCTTCCCTAACTTTGCCCTCTATGGCGATCTCAGCGACCGGATGATGAGTCTGGCCGCTGGCCTTGGGCCAAGCCAGGAGATCTACTCGATTGACGAGTCGTTTATCGGTCTCGATGGCGTGCGGGGTGATTTGGTGGAGCGCGCGCACAAGATTCGGTCACGGATTCTGCAGTGGGTCGGCATTCCCTGTGGCATCGGAATCGGCGCCACCAAGACGCTTGCCAAGCTGGCCAATCACATCGCCAAAACGGCTGAGCGCAAGCCAGGCGTTTATCCGGATCATCTGGCGATGGTGTGCAACCTCTCCGCGCTCGCCCCAGCTGAGCGGGAGGCCGTATTCACCGCAACCGAGGTTGGTGAAGTGTGGGGAATCGGCAGGCGTATCAGCAAACAATTGGTTGATGGCGGCATAAAGACGGTGCAAGATTTGGTGCGTATGGATGCCGCCACCGTGCGCCGTGGATGGTCGGTGGTGCTGGAACGTACTGTGCGAGAACTTCAGGGAACGCAATGCATCGGACTTGATGACGCGCCCGCACCCAAAAAGGAGGTTGCTTGCACCCGGTCCTTCGGACATCCGGTGACCGACCTCTTCAGCCTGACTGAGGCAGTCACTGCGTTTTCAAGCCGCGCTGCCGAGAAAATTCGTAAGCAGAACAGTCTGGCGAGCGTGGTGATGGTCTTTGTCCGCACAAGCCCCTTTCGCAAGGAGGCGCAATACAGCCGATCCATTTGCATCCCGCTGCGTCGCCCTACGTCGGACACCGGCGCAATTGTGAATGCCGCCGTCCTCGGTCTACAGGCCATCTACCGTGCAGGTTTCAAGTACGCCAAGGCCGGGGTGATGCTGATGGACCTCCAGCCCGACGGCGAGTTGCAGGGTGAGCTTGACTTGGAGGACGGCGACTCAGTGGCCGACATCGCCGACAAAGCGCGTTTGATGACCGCGCTTGATGCAATCAATTCGCGGTACGGCAGGGGCACAATGACGATGGCAAGCGCCGGGGTAGAGGGCAAACAAAAGAACTGGGTTATGCGGCAGGAGCGGATGACCCCTCGGTACACGACCTGTATTGAGGACATGCCGATTGCCAGAGCGGTCTGAAGGAAATAGGCAGGACAGATCCATTCAATGCAAAGAACGAGTTGTGGCCATGAGTTCGGGGGGCTTGGCTTTTGTATCGGATCGAACCGTGCCGACCGAGGAGCGGTAACCGGCCAAAGCATGCAGGAGGCCTCCAAAGGCTGGAAACGGTCTTGTCAATGCGTGAAATGGGTTTCCCGTTCCTGATATTTGTGTCGAAGCTCCCATCTGCGGCAGCACATCGCTGTCGGCAGCATGCCTGTGTTTCAAAAGCCCCCCAGCATTTAAGGCCCGGTGCTTGAGCTATATTGGACACACATTGCTCATTCCCCAATTTGGAGTTGCTCGGTGGCAGATATTGAAAATCCTGATTTCTCAAAAGGCTGCGCTTTCGTGCGAGGCCAGTATGTTCCCATCGCGCAGGCCAGTATTCCAATTACCGATTTGGGTTTTTTGCATTCTGATGCGACGTACGATGTCGTCACCGTATGGGACGGAGCATTTTTCAGATTAGACGCGCATCTGGAGCGATTTAAACGTAGCTGTGAACACTGGAGACTTGACCCTGGTGTGACGGACCAAGACATTACAGAAATCCTGAGCCAATGTGTTCGCCTCAGCGGCTTGCGCGCATCGTATGTTGAAATGATTTGCACGCGCGGCCAGACCCCATGGGGGTCGCGAGATCCGCGACAGGCAGTCAACCAGTTTTATGCATTTGCCGTTCCATTTGTTTGGCTTGCAAATGAAAGTCAACGCGCAAGTGGACTTAATCTGAAGATCAGTGATGTCCAGCGCATTCCGGCATCATCCGTCGATCCCACGATTAAAAACTACCACTGGAACGACCTCACCATGGGCCTTTTAAGTGCACTGGACGCAGGCGCAGACAGTGTGGTTCTTGTCAACGATCAGGGGCACATCGTAGAAGGGCCGGGCTTCAATGCATTCTGCGTGCTTGACGGAACAGTAATCACTCCGGACCATGGAATGCTCGAAGGGGTTACGCGCAAGACTGTCATTGAAATTGCGCAGTCTCTTGAAATGCCGGTTCACGTTCGGGCCGTGCTAGCTGAAGAATTCAGATCGGCAAATGAGGTATTTATTTCCTCCTCCGGTGGAGGTGTGTTACCGGTAACCCGTGTAGACGGGAACGCAATTGGCAATGGCAAGGTGGGCGCTGTTACCCGCAAATTCGTCGATGCTTATTGGGCCTTGCATAAAGATCCCGCCTTAAATTTGCCAATAGTTTATTGAGTGCTCCCCTGCACGTTGAAGGGCTGAGGAGTCAGTAATACAAATGTAAGTGGTCCTCCGTATTGGGGACGTACGGGGACAGTCGGCGTGCGCTGCCAACTTGACCTTAGCGAAATGACGCGCTCACGCCTTGGGAATTCCTAGCCCCTTTAGCCGTGCCGCCTCGACAATCTCTATCCAATACCCGTCGGGGTCTTTAATGAAGGCGACATCCTTCATTTTCCCTTGCTCAGGGCGCTTTACGTAAGTCACCTGGTTGTCGTCAAACCACTTTACGGCAGCGTCCAAGTCTGGAACCGAAAAGCAGATGTGACCAAAGCCCTGCGGTTGGGCGTTTCCGTCGTGGTACGCGAATTCAGTCTTGGTTTCTGTGCCCCAGTTGTGGGTCAGCTCCAATATCCCGCGCTGGCTAAAGGTGTACGCCATTCGTTCGCCGCTATGTTCTGGCACATGCTCGCCGACTTGGGGATGCGCGAGAAAGTAAAGCGAAAAATTCATCTCCTCAAAATCGAGTCTCCTGAGGACTCGAAGACCCATTACGCGGGTGTAAAAATCCAGCGCGATGGTCGGGTCTTTGACCCGCAACATGCTGTGATTGAGCACGAAGCCTTGGGTTTGCGCGGGTGCGCTCTCGCATACCCCGGGGTGAATTTCAGTGGTAAAGCTCATTTGTTGACCCGTATGCGTGTCGACCAATTCCAATTGGCTCACCCGAGCTCCTCAGCATGCGTCCAGCCGGACGCATACCAAGAGCAACTAAGTGCCACAGGGCAGGCCCAAAAGACGGGCCTGCATGTACGAAAATTAACGGTTAAGCGTTCCAAGCCCCTTGGGCCTGCTCCCATCCGACCACCGCGATGGGCGAGCCGTCGGGTTGAATGAAGGTCAAAGGTCCCAAAAACGTCATGTAAAACTCGCTGTCCTCTGGGAAGTACGTCTGGTCGTGGCGCGCACCGGAACATTCAAACCCGTAGCCTGGTGCAACTGCGGTGTCGCCTCCATGATCCTTGCCACCACGGACATCCATGCGACCCTTGGTCAACAAATACTCGCCCGGTCCCGCATGGATATGCGGCGCAAATGAGGAGCCCTTTGGGCAATCAAAAATGGCCGTCCACGCGCCGTGTCCAGGCTGCACATGCAGCAGTTTCCACCGGATGCCTCCCGCCGAAAGTGTGGGCGGAAAGGGGATCCACTCCAAGTCAGGTAGGTGGACGTATTCTTCATCGATCTTGGTTTTCATGGGGCTTGTCTCCTGGTTGTTATTGAATCGACCACCGAAGTGGTTCGCGCTACGACATGTCGACGAAGTAAAACTTGTGCCAACTCTCGCATGGTGAGCCGATTTTTTTGGCGGAGTTCCTCGATTGCCCGAAGTCCATGACGACAGAATGGTTTACTGGTAAGCCGCGGAACCAATCCTGATGCTTTACAAGCCTATGAATCAAAGCGCCTTGGGCCAGGTCAGTCTGTTGTGGAGAGGGGGCGCCGCTTAGTTGCTTACATGCGAGCAACCGCGACTGGTCAAACAGCTTTGCGTGATGCCGATAGCGTGATGCAGCAGACGGCAGTAGATTTATCCACCTTACCCGCCGGGGCAGACCCCCCTGCACAGCCATTCCATAGCTAGACCGCTTAGACACCCTGTCATTGCCAGAACATGAGCCGCCATGGTATTTTCGAGTAAATTCAGTTTCGTAACAACCTAGGAGAAATGCAATGGACCTCGGACTCAAGGGAAAGCGTGTTTTGGTAACTGGCGCAAGCAAGGGGATTGGGCGAGCAGTAGCAGAGGGATTTGCCGCTGAAGGCGCGCATGTTTCTGTATGCGCGCGCAATGAGGCAGAGGTTGCTGCCACCGTCGCCACACTCCAGAGCATGGGCGTACATGCATTCGGGCGGGCGTTTGATGTGGCCGATGCAGCGGCGCTTGCCAAATGGGTCACCGACAGTGCCAATGAATTGGGCGGCATCGATGCGTTGGTGTGCAACGTCAGTGCGCTGGCCGTGGGCGATTCTGCGGACACCTGGGAGAAATC
>CANGHQ010000212.1 GCA_947453585.1 Burkholderiales bacterium
AGGATGCTATTGACCGTCACGCCCTGGGCCGCAATACCGCTGCGCGCCAAGCCGGCCACAAAACCCGTCAGCCCGCTGCGCGCGCCGTTGGACAGGCCCAGCGCGTCAATCGGCGCCTTCACCGCGCTTGAGGTGATGTTGATGATGCGGCCAAAGCCGCGCGCAGCCATGCCGTCCACCGTGGCTTTGATGAGTTCAATCGGGGTGAGCATATTGGCGTCCACCGCGCGAATCCAGTCGGCGCGCTCCCAATCGCGAAAGTTGCCCGAAGGCGGGCCGCCCGCGTTGGTGACCACGATGTCGAAGTCCCGGCGCAGGGCAAACACCGCTGCGCGCCCGCCTTCGGTAGTAATGTCTTGGGCGCACACCTGCACTTGGGCGGCGTTGCCTGAGCCTAAAGAGGCGCGGATCTCCGCAGCCCCGGCCTCCAACACATCGGCGCGGCGCGCCACCATCAGCACATTGGCACCCTCTTGCGCCAGCGCCTGCGCGCAGCCCCAGCCCAGGCCCCGGCTCGCGCCGCACACCAAAGCCCACTTGCCTTGCAGTCCCAAATCCATGTTTTACCCCTTGTGAAATGTGTGTACCGGCGCCTTGCTGCGGGTGCAGACAAAAACGCCGCCCATGACCAACACCGTGCCGCCCAACACCCAAGGCGTGAGCGGCTCATCCAAAAACAGGGCTGCCATGGCCAGCGTGGACATGGGCCCGACCATGCCCACTTGCGCTGCCAGGCCCGCGCCCAAGCGCTCAATACCCATCATCACCAGCACCACCGGCACCACGGTGCAGGCCGTGGCATTTACCAGCGACAGCCACCACACCGAGGCGTCCAGCGCCAGCAAGCCTGAGGCCGGGCGCAGCAGCGCAAACTGGCCAATGCTAAACACACAGGCCAAGCAGCTCGCCAACCCCACCAGGCGCAGCGCACCCAGGCGGCGCACCAGTTCACCGCTGTAGGACAAATACAGCGCATAACTCACCGCGCTGGCAAACACCAGACCCGCGCCCAGCCAGACGTCGTCACCCGTGAGCCGCACCTCGTGGCCGAACACCAGCAGCACGCCGCCGTAGCTGATCGCGAGCCCCGCCCACTGAAAGCCACTGATGCGCCGTCGGTACAGCACCGCGCCCAAAATCAGCACCAGGGTGGGGTTAAGGTACAAAACCAAGCGCTCAAACGACGCGCTGATATAGGCCAGCCCGGCAAAATCAAGATAGCTGGCCAGGTAGTAGCCGGTAAAACCCAGCCAAACCACGCCGATTGCGTCCTTGCGCGTCAAGACCGGCGGGGCCACGCCCTGGCGCGGACGGCCCGCCCACCAGGCCATGGCCACAAAAAACGGCAAGGCCAGCAGCATGCGCAGCATCAAAAAAGTGATGGCGTCCACGCCGTGCCTGTAAGCGAGCTTGACGATGATGGCCTTGCCACTAAAAGCCACCGCGCCCAGCAAGGCCATGGCCAAGCCAGTGGCCATGGACGGCAGAGGCACCACTGAGGGAGATGGCGAAGGCAGGGAAGACACGTGGCGGATCCGTTCGAGGGCGGGCAGCAAGGCGCGCTAGGGGGCTGAATAAGGCCAATTGTCGCTGGACTTGCCCTGTGGCTTTGACGCCAGGGTCATACCGGTTCAGAATCGGCCCCCATGAATGACCACCCATCAGCGCCCCTGGCTTTAACAACTACAGCCTGGCTCTTGACCGTGGCATTGAGCTTCGGCGCACTGGCCGCAACACCCATGCCCGTCAAGCCGTTTCGGATCATCGACACCACTTGCGACGTGGCAAGCAGTGAAATATCACCCCAGGGACAGTTTGTGTGCCAGTACGTATGCCGCGATCCGGACCACACCAAGGTGGCGGTGGTCTTTGGCAACGCGGGCGCCGCCCAATGCCGCACGCCGATTGACAAAAAGATCAAGCAAACCATCAAGACCACACCCTGAGCGCACGCACGGCCTCATCGGCCCGGGGCGGCGGCACAGCGAGGGCTAGACGGCTCCCGGTTCGCTGCGTATGTACAGCACGCGCTTGGCCAGTTCGTAGTTGGCATCAGACGGGTCAAGCCGCCAGCCCGAGGTGAGCATACGATTCATGTACTGGCGGTTATAGATAAAGGCAAAGATGAGCTGCGACAGGCCGGCAGACACGAGCGTGATGATGAGATGCAAGATGGCCACGCCAAGCTCGCCGCGAAAAAGAGGCACAAACCAGCCGAACAGCAAATAGGTTCAGCTGTAACCGATGTAGCCGGTTTTGACCAAGCCCGATTCGGCGTGAAAGATGTGCACCGGCTTTTGCAAGCCCAACAAAAGTACGCCCAAGACAATAGGGCTTACCAGGATCACAAAAAATAACCAGTGGTAGAGGGAAAATTCACCCATATTCGGCTCCTTCACAGCTTGTGTTTCCAGTATAGGCTTGGATGCCAGAGCGCAGCAATGCGCCAGCGGCGACGCCACAAACCACCCAAAGGACAAGCATGAAGCGACGGGAAAGTCTCATTGGACTGAGCGGGTTCTTGCGCCGCTACCGCCGAAAAGCGCATTTTGGTCGGCACGCCTTGCTGCAAATGCTCGGCGGCCACGGCGCGGCACGCGGCCGACGCGCACCCTTGGGCAAGTTGCTGGCGCAGTCTGCTGGCGATCCGCCAGAGGCAGCGCTGGCACGCCTGGCGTCCGGCACCCAAGGGCTGGACGCGGAGGAAGCCGCCAGGCGCCTTAAGCGCCACGGCCCCAACGAGGTGGACCACGAGAAGCCCCTGCCGCCCTGGCTGCACCTGTGGATTTGCTACAAAAACCCCTTCAACCTGCTGCTCACCGCGCTGGCGGCGGTGTCCTACACCACGGGCGACGCCAAGGGCACTACGGTGATCGCCGTCATGGTGGCCTTGAGCACCGGCATCCGTTTTGTACAAGAGGGGCGTTCGCGGCGCACCGCCGACAGCCTCAAGGCCATGGTCAGCAACACCGCCACCGTGATTCGCCAGGGCCAGGCCAGCGAAGTGCCCATCCGCACGCTGGTGCCGGGCGACGTGGTGGCACTGTCGGCAGGCGACATGGTGGCGGCGGACTGCCGGGTACTTAGTTCGCGCAATCTGTTTGTCGCGCAGTCGGCCATGACGGGCGAATCGCTGCCGGTTGAAAAAGTCGCCCAGGCCAACACGGCCGCCCACCACGCAACGCTGGAGCAAAACAACCTGCTCTTTATGGGCACCAACGTGGTCTCAGGCACCGCCACTGCGCTGGTGGTGGCCACCGGCGCGCGCACCTACTTTGGCACCCTGGCCGCCAGCGTGACGGCCAGCGACGGCGCGCCCAATGCGTTCCAAAGCGGCGTCAACAGCGTGAGCTGGTTGCTGATCCGCTTTGCGCTGGTGATGGTGCCCATTGTGTTTTTGGTCAACGGCCTGACCAAAGGTGACTGGCCCCAGGCCTTTTTGTTTGCGCTGTCGGTGGCCGTAGGCCTGACGCCCGAGATGCTGCCCATGATCGTCACATCCACGCTGGCCAAGGGCGCGCTGGTGCTGTCCCGCAAAAAAGTGGTGGTCAAGCGGCTGGACGCCATCCAGAACTTTGGCGCCATGGACGTGCTGTGCACCGACAAGACCGGCACTCTGACGCAAGACCGCATTGCGCTGGCGCGCCACGTGGACATCTTTGGCCAAACGTCTGAGGAAGTGCTGAACTTCGCGTTCCTGAACAGCCACTACCAGACCGGCCTGAAAAACCTGCTCGACCACGCGGTGCTGGCGCATGTGGAACTGGCCACCGAGTTGCAGCTCGAGGCCCACTACCGCAAGATCGACGAAATACCTTTTGACTTTGAGCGCCGCCGCATGTCGGTGGTGGTGAGCGAGCGCGAAGAGCACCATGAGCTTATTTGCAAAGGCGCGCTCGACGAAGTGCTGGCGGTCTGCACCCGGGTGCGGGTAGACCGGGGCCAAGGCCTGAGCGACGTGGCGCTGGACGCGGACCTGATGGCGCACATCCGGCAAATCACCGCCGAGATGGCCCAAGACGGGCTGCGCGTGGTGGCCGTGGCCATGAAAGCGCTGCCCCTGGGCCAAACCAGCTACGCGGTGGCGGACGAATCGGCACTCACGCTCTTGGGCTACGTTGCTTTTTTGGACCCACCCAAAGAAAGCGCCGCGCCGGCATTGGCCGCGCTGGCAGCGCACGGTGTGCAAGTCAAGGTGCTCAGCGGTGACAACGAACTCGTGACCGGCCACGTGTGCCGCCAGGTCGGGCTTGTGGTGGAGCAAGTGCTGTCCGGCACGCAGGTAGACGCCATGAACGACGCCGCGCTGGCTCTGGCCGTGGAACAGCATCAGGTGTTTGCCAAACTCACGCCGCTGCACAAGGAGCGCATCGTGCGCGCGCTGCGGGCCAACAGCCACGTGGTGGGTTTTATGGGCGACGGCATCAACGACGCGCCGGCGCTGCACGCGGCCGACATCGGCATTTCGGTCGACACCGCGGTCGACATCGCCAAGGAGGCCGCCGACATCATCCTGCTCGAAAAGAGCCTGCTGGTGCTCGACGAGGGCGTGGTCGAAG
>CANGHQ010000213.1 GCA_947453585.1 Burkholderiales bacterium
CCAACGCCCCCGCGCCCGAACCCGGCCACAGCCCCTGGGGCACGGTGCGCCAGGGCGCCAATATTTCGGTGGCCTACTTTGACCAGATGCGCAACGCGCTGGACATGGACGCCACGCTCGAAGACTTCATCAGCCCCGGTAGCGAGTGGATTGAGATCGGCAACCGCCGCCAGCACGTCAAGAGCTACCTGGGCGACTTTTTGTTCTCGCCTGCGCGCGCCAATTCACCGGTGCGCTCTTTGAGCGGTGGCGAGCGCAACCGATTGCTGCTGGCGCGCCTGTTTGCCCGCCCGGCCAATGTGCTGGTGCTTGATGAGCCGACCAACGACTTGGACATTGACACGCTGGAGCTGCTCGAAGACCTGCTGCAAAACTACGACGGCACGGTGTTTTTGGTCAGCCATGACCGGACCTTTTTGGACAATGTGGTCACCAGCACCATTGCCTATGAGGGCGACGCGCGCTGGCGCGAGTACGAAGGCGGCGTGAGCGACTGGCTCACCCAAAGCAAGCGCGCGAGCGACATCGCCCAGGCCAAGGGCCAAAAAGGCGCGTCCCCCTTCAACTACGGTCGCGACCAGGCCGCCAAGCCGGCGGTTGCTACCGTGGCCGTGCCCGCCGCGCCAGTGGCTTCAGCGGCAGCGGTCAAAACCCGCAAACTGAGCTTCAAGGAACAGCGCGAACTCGACGGCCTGCCCGAAAAGATTGCCGCCCTGGAGGCTGAGCAAGCCGGCATCAACGCCTTGTTGGCCGACGGCACCTTGTACGCCCGCGACAACCCGCGCGCCCTGCAACTGGCCACCCGCAACGTGGCGATTGAGGCCGAACTGCTGGACGCGCTGGAGCGTTGGGAACTGCTCGGCGCCTGAACTGGAGCGTGGCTTAGGCCGGCGCCACCAGTGAGAGCGTGGGAAAGTAGCTGCGATAACGCGCCGCATCGCGCGTGAGCAGCTGCAACTGCCCTACCAGCGCATGGGCGCCAATGTAGAAATCTGGCATGGGCGAGGTTTTCAGACCCTGCGACTGGCGGTAAACCTTGAAAGCCTGGCCGGCCAAAAACGCGGCGTCCCAAGGCAGGGCGGCTTTGACCAGCGGCAAGCCCGCTAGCGCCACTTCCAGGTCAGACGCCCGTTCAAAGCGCGGGCTGATTTCGGCCAAGATCAGCGGGTTGATGAGCAAGGGGCCAAGCGCGGCGCAGCGCTCGAGCTGGTCTAGCGACCATTCGGCCCAGACGGGATCGTCGGCCATCACGTCGATCAATACGCAGCTGTCCACCAAGGTGCCGCGCGGCAAAGCGTTTACCAAGTAGCGCGCATCCGCCTCGCGCACCCCTGGCGCCATGGACGCGACTGATTCGGAGGGCGCGGCCATTTAGCCGCGCAAAAAAGCCATGAACTCGTCGGTGCCCATGCCCTTGAACTGGGCGGCATTGGCGCTGCCGCGCACGCGTTCAAAGGCGCTGCGGGCGCTGGTGGCGGGGGCGGTGACGGCGCGGATTACTACGTCGCCGTTCTCGCGCACCTCAAACTCCACCTCGCTGTGCGGGTGCAAACCGGCTTGTTCGCGCACCGACTGCGGAATGGTGACCTGGCCTTTGCTGGTGATTTTCATGGCAATCCTTACTGCGTGAAGTAAGAATCTTACCCAACAACCCCCGTGGCGCGCAAGTGTTGCATGGCGCCAGCGTCCAATCCCAGCTCCGCCAGCACCTCGTCGGTGTGCTCGCCAAGCGCGGGCGGGGCGCGGTGCAGCACCGGGGGCGTGTCTTGCAGGCGCATCGGGCTGGCCACCGAGGCAATGGACGCGATACCGGTTTGCGCCGCCACTGCGCTCGCCACGCTCTGCCGCACCACCAAGTGGCGGGCCTGCACCTGGGCGTCGTCAAAAGCCTGGGCCACGGTGTTGATGGGGCCGCAGGGCACGGCGCGGTGTTCCAGCAAGGCGACCCATTGGGCGGTGGTGCGCTTGCGGGTCTCAGTCTCGATGAGCGGAATCAGGGCGTCGCGGTGGCGCACGCGGTCGGTGTTGGTGGCAAAGCGCAGGTCGGCGGCCCAGTGCGGCTGCTCGGCGGCCTGGGCAAAGCGGGCGAACTGGCCGTCGTTGCCCACGGCTAGCAGCATGGCGCCGTCGGCGGTGGCAAAGTCTTGGTAGGGCACCAGGCTGGGGTGGCTGTTGCCCTGGCGCATGGGGTTGGCGCCGGTGTTCAAAAAGCCGGCGGCCTGGTTGGCCAAAATCGCCATGCCCACGTCGAGCAGGCTCATGTCAATGTGCTGGCCCACACCGGTGCGGTGGCGCACTTCCACGGCGGCCAAGATGGCGCTGCAGGCGTAAACGCCGGTAAACACATCGGTCAGCGCCACGCCCACGCGCTGCGGCGTGCCGCCGGGCGTGCCCTCGGTTTTGCCGGTAATGCTCATCATGCCGCTCATGGCCTGGATCATCAGGTCGTAACCAGCGCGTTCGGCGTACGGCCCGTCTTGGCCAAAACCGGTGACCGAGCAGTAAATCAGGCGCGGGTTGAGGGCGTGCAGGCTGGCGTAGTCCAGCCCGTAATGCGCTAAGCCGCCGACCTTAAAGTTCTCTACCAAGATATCGCTGTTAAGCGCCATTTGCCGGATGAGCGCCTGGCCTTCAGGCTGGGCGATGTCAATGGCAATCGAGCGCTTGTTGCGGTTGCAGGCCGCGTAATAGCTCGCGTGGGCGGTGTCATTACCCTGCGCGTCTTTGAGGAAGGGCGGGCCCCAGTGGCGGGTGTCGTCGCCCGCGCCCGGGCGCTCGACCTTGACCACGTCTGCACCCAGGTCGGCCAGCATTTGTGTGCACCAAGGCCCGGCCAGCACGCGGGACAGGTCGAGCACTTTGAGGTGGGGCAAGGCGGCTTGGGGCGTGGTCATGGCTTGGTGATGTTGGTGTTGGTGTTGGGTGCTTCGGGCAAGCAAGCGCCCAGGCATTGCATGTAAGCGGTGTTGCATTTATCGTCGTTTTCGCCACGCACGCGCTTGGCGGTGTCTGCCGCGCGTTGTTTGGCGTCGAGCAATTCGCGCATGTCTCGCTTGGCGTCGGCGGCCTCGGTGCCGGCAAAGGCCTTTGGTTGACCAATGATCAGGCCCAGCAGCCCGACTGCGCCTGCGGTGGAGGCGGCGTCTGCCGGCCCCCCGCTGGTGCGGCATTGCTGTTTTTCGCTTTCGCACAGGCTGCGGCACAGCCCAGGGTCTGGCAGTTCGGCGGACTGGGTGGATTGGGCGGACTGGGCCAACGCACCGAGCGCCGTCACCCCCACAAACAGACCCACCGCGAGCAAACCCAGCAGTCGCCTATCCGGGCCTCTCAATGCCAGCCGCATGTGCACTTAGTTGGAAAACGCCGCAATCCCCGTCATGGCGCGGCCCAAAATCAGGGCGTGGATGTCGTGCGTGCCTTCATAGGTGTTGACCACTTCGAGGTTCACCAGGTGGCGCGCCACGCCAAACTCGTCGCTGATGCCGTTGCCGCCCATCATGTCGCGCGCCATGCGGGCGATGTCGAGCGACTTGCCGCAGGAATTACGCTTGAGGATGGAGGTGATCTCGACCGACGCCGTGCCTTCGTCCTTCATGCGGCCCAGGCGCAGGCAGCCTTGCAGGCCCAGCGCGATTTCGGTTTGCATGTCGGCGAGCTTTTTCTGGATGAGCTGATTGGCGGCCAGGGGGCGACCAAACTGTTTGCGGTCCAGCGTGTACTGGCGCGAGCGCATCCAGCAGTCTTCGGCAGCACCCAATGCGCCCCAGGCGATGCCGTAGCGCGCGCTGTTGAGGCACGTAAACGGGCCCTTCAAGCCTTGCACCTCAGGAAACGCGTTTTCTTCCGGGCAAAACACGCCGTCCATCACGATTTCGCCGGTGATGCTGGCACGCAGCCCCACCTTGCTGTGGATGGCTGGCGCAGTCAAACCGGCCATGGCTTTTTCCAGAATAAAGCCGCGAATCGGGCCGACCGCGCCGCTCTCGGACACTTCCTTGGCCCAGACCACGAACACGTCGGCAATCGGGCTGTTGCTGATCCACATCTTGGCGCCACTGAGTTTGTAGCCGCCGGGCACCTTTTGGGCGCGGGTGGCCATGGAGGCGGGGTCCGAGCCGTGGTCGGGTTCGGTCAGTCCAAAGCAGCCGATCCACTCGCCGGTGGCCAGCTTGGGCAGGAACTTTTGGCGCTGGCCTTCGGTGCCGAACTCAAAAATTGGCACCATCACCAAGGAGCTTTGCACGCTCATCATGGAGCGGTAGCCGCTGTCCACGCGTTCCACCTCGCGTGCGATCAGGCCGTAGCTCACGTAATTAAGCGCCGGGCCGCCGTAGGCCTCGGGGATGGTGGGCCCCAGCAGGCCGAGTTCGCCCATCTCCCGAAAGATCGCCGGGTCGGTGGTGCCATCGCGAAAAGCCAGCGTCACGCGCGGCAGCAGCTTGTCCTGGCAGTAGGCGGCGCTGGCGTCGCGCACCATGCGCTCGTCGTCGGTGAGTTGGGCGTCGAGCAAGAACGGGTCTTGCCAGTTGAAAGCGGCGTGGGCCATGA
>CANGHQ010000214.1 GCA_947453585.1 Burkholderiales bacterium
GCAGACCCTGGACATGGGCACACCGGCCAACCAGACGCTGGCCGCTTACTTGGACGGCATCAACCAATTCCAGGCCGGCCACCCCGCGCCGCTGGAGTTTGATTTGCTGGGCATTCCCAAGCGCCCTTTCACGCCCCAGGACACGCTGGCCGTGTCGGGCTATTTGGCGTATAGCTTTGCCGCCGCCTTTAAAACCGAGCCGGTGATGACGCTGATCCGCGACCAGCTAGGGCCCAATTACCTGCGCGTTTTTGACCTGGACTGGCATCCGCAAGGCGTGGTCAAAACCGCCGCGCTGGCCCAAACCCACACCAAAACGGCACTGGGCTCGGCCGACTGGCAAGGCCTGGGCCAGCTGGCGGCGCTGAGCCAAAGCGCGCTGGAGCAGGCCGGCGTGCCCGCCTTTGAAGGCAGCAACGCCTGGGTGATTGACGGCCGCCACACCGCCAGCGGCAAACCCATGCTCGCGGGCGACCCGCATATTGCGTATTCGGCGCCCTCGGTCTGGTACGAGGCGCACCTGAGCAGCCCCGGTTTCGAGTTGTATGGCCACTACCAGGCGCTCAACCCGGTGGCACTGCTGGGCCACAACCGCGAGTTTGGCTGGAGCCTGACCATGTTCCAGAACGACGACATTGACCTGGTGGCCGAAAAAGTCAACCCGGCCAACGCGGATGAGGTTTGGAGCCATGGCAAATGGGTCAAACTGGCTGAGCGTTCTGAGACCATTGCCGTTAAGGGCCAGGCGCCCGTGGTGCTGCGCCTGCGCCGCTCGCCCCACGGTCCGCTGATCAACGACGCCTACAAAGACACGCTGGGCACCACGCCGATTGCCATGTGGTGGGCTTTTCTGGAAACCGAAAACCCACTCATCGACGCTTTTTACGAACTCAACCGCGCCAACACCCGTGACAAGGCGCGCGCGGCAGCCAGCAAAATCCACGCCCCGGGCCTGAACGTGGTCTGGGCCAATGACCAGGGCGACATCGGCTGGTGGGCCGCCGCCCAGTTGCCGATTCGCCCCAAGGGCGTAAACCCCACTTTCATTTTGGACGCCGCCAAGGGCGAGGCAGACAAACCCGGTTTCTACCCCTTCAAGGACAACCCGCAAGAGGAAAATCCGGCGCGCGGCTACATCGTCTCGGCAAACCACCAACCCGCAGGCGCACGCGCTGTGCCGGGTTACTACAACCCGTCCGGGCGCGCCCGGCGCCTGACGCAGATCTTGGAGGCGGCAAAAGCCCCGGCTGACACCGCCGCCATGCAGGCCATGCAGCTAGACACCCAGACCAGCTTTGCGACCCAGATGCTGGATGGCTTATTGCCAGTGCTTGATCCGGTGGTGACCGACCCGCAAGAGCGCGCCTTGTTGCAAACGCTCAAAGCGTGGGACGGCCAGTTTGCCCTCGACCGTCTGGCGCCCACGTTGTGGAGCCAGCTGCTGTATGAGGTGGCGCGCACCGCCATGGCCGACGAGCTGGGCGAAGTTCAGTTCAAAGCCCTGCTGCGCACCCGCGCCCTGGACGAGGCGCTGCCCCGCCTGCTGGCCGACGCCCACTCGCCCTGGTGGGATGTGCGCGGCACGCCTGCGGTGGAAACCCGAGCCGACACCGTCAAGGCCGCCTGGCAGGCCACGCTGGTGCACCTGAAAAACACCTATGGCCCCGACACCAACCAGTGGGTCTGGGGCAAAACCCACACGGTGACGCACAAGCACCCCTTGGGCCAGCAAAAGCCGCTGGACAAACTCTTTGATATTGGCCCCCTGCCGGTGCCCGGCGCGCGCGAAGTGCCCAACAACCTGTCCGGCAACATTGGCCCAGCGCCCTGGGCGGTGAGCTACGGCCCGTCCACCCGGCGCGTGGTGGACTTTGCCGACGCCAGCCAGTCGCTGGGCATCAACCCGGTGGGCCAAAGCGGCGTACTGTTTGACGCCCATTACGCCGACCAGGCCAAGGCCTTTGCGCGGGGGCAGTACGTGCGCCAGTATTTGTCGGTGGGCGATGTGAGCGCCCATACCCGCAGCACATTGCAACTGCGCGCGGTGCCCTAGGGCCCTGAAATCGGGCGGCGCTCGCTAGGCCGCCAGCCCCAGCGCCGCGCACAACTGCGCCATATCAGTAGTAGTCAGGTGCGGGGTGTGCGGGTGGCTCCAGACTTTGGCGTCGCGGTTCAGCCACGCGGCTTGCATGCCGGCGTCTATGGCGCCCACCACGTCCAGGAACGCGTCGTCGCCCACGTGCAGCACTTCGTCGGGTGCGCACTGCAGCGTGCGCGCCGCCGCATGAAATATGTCGATGTGCGGCTTGGCCACGCCGCACGACTGGGCGCTGACGCTTCCCACGAAATACGCGCCTAAGCCCACCTTGTGCACGTCGGCGTTGCCGTTGGACACTGCCAGCACCGGAAAACGCGCCGCCAGTGCCGCCTGTGCGCCCAAGGCGTCCGGGTAGAGCGTGACGCGCTGGCGCTCCGCAAAAAACACCTCAAACGCCGGGTGCGCCAGCGCCGTGTCCTCACCCGCCTGCCCCAGCGCGCGGTGCAGGTACAAGCGGCGCAAGGCGCTCAAATCATGGGCCATTTCAGGGTGTGCCAGGTTGACCGCTTTGCGCAACTGGCTGCGTGAGGCGCTTTGGCTCAGAAGGCTGGATGTGGCCGGTGCGTGCTCGGCCAGCCAGTGGGCAAGCGCCTGTTCGGCACGCACAATCGTGGGCTCTACCGGCCACAGCGTGTCGTCCAGGTCTAGGGTGATGGCTTTGATTTTGGAAACGTTGAGCATAGGTGGGCGAGAATAGCGCATGCCCTTTGACAAAGAACCCCTTTTTACCCACGGCCAAGCGCCCCGCACCGCGGTCTTGTACTGCAACCTGGGCACGCCAGACGCCCCCACCGCCCCTGCGGTACGCCGCTACCTGGCCGAATTTTTGAGCGACCAGCGCGTGGTCGAAATCCCGCGCCTGCTGTGGCTGCTGATATTGCACTGCATCATCCTGCGCTTTCGCCCGGCCAAATCGGCTGCCAAATACGCCAGCATCTGGACGCCGGAGGGCTCGCCGCTCAAGATCGGCACCGAAAAACAGGCCAAGCTGCTGCAAGGCTGGCTGGGCGAGCAAGGCGAAAAAGTCGTGGTGCGCTGGGCCATGCGCTACGGCAGCACCTCGATTGCCTCGCAGCTTGACGCGCTCAAGGCCGAAGGTGTGACCCGTGTGCTGGTGCTGCCGGCCTATCCGCAGTATTCGGCCACCACCACGGCCAGCCTGTTTGACGCGGTTTACACCTGGGCCGCCAAAATTCGCAGCATCCCCGAGCTGCGTTTTATCAACCACTACCACGACCACCCGGCCTACATCGAAGCACTGGCGGCCAGCGTGCGCAAGTACTGGCTGGGCAAAACCCGCCCCGACGTGCTGGTGATGAGCTTTCACGGTGTGCCCGAGCGCACGCTGGCGCTGGGCGACCAGTACCACTGCGAATGCTTCAAGACCGCACGCCTGCTGGCAGAAGCCCTGGGTTTGTCCAAAGACCAATACAAAGTGACCTTCCAAAGCCGCCTGGGCCGCGCCAAGTGGCTGGAGCCCTATACCGAGCCCACGCTGATCGCCATGGCGCAGGCCGGGGTGCAGCGGGTGGACGTGGTGTGCCCCGGCTTTACCAGCGACTGCCTGGAAACACTGGAAGAAATCAATATGGAAGCGCGCGAAGCCTTTTTGCACGCTGGGGGCAAGTCTTTTGGCTACATCCCCTGCCTGAACGACGACCCGGCTGGCATTACCGCCCTGGCGGCCGTGGCGCAGCAGCATCTGGCGGGTTGGAACACCCAAGAGCTGGCCGACCCGCGCCTGCTTGCCGCGTCACGCGCAGCCGCCCTGGCCCTGGGCGCCAAGCAATAAAGCCCACGGGCAGCACGATGGCGATAGTTTTAGCCCCGATGGAGGGCCTGCTGGACTTTGTGCTGCGCGACATCCTGACCCGGGTGGGTGGCATTGACCGCTGCGTGTCTGAGTTCATCCGCGTGACCAACACCTTGCTGCCCGAGCGCGCCTTTGTGCGCGTGGTGCCTGAGCTGCTGACCGGTGGCCGCACGCTCTCAGGCGTGCCGGTGCGGCCCCAGCTATTGGGCTCAGACCCCCATTGCCTGGCCGACAACGCGGCGCGCGTGGCGGGCCTGGGCGCCGATGGCGTGGACCTGAACTTTGGCTGCCCGGCCAAGGTCGTCAACCGCCACGGCGGGGGCGCGGCCTTGTTGGAAGACCCGGAGTTGCTGTTCAAGATCGTGTCCGCCGTGCGCCGCGCCGTGCCTGCGCACCAAGTGGTGTCGGCCAAGATGCGCCTGGGCTTTCACGACGACAGCCGGGCCGAAGAAGGCGCGCTGGCCTTGGAGGCTGGGGGCGCGGGCGAGATTGCGGTGCACGCCCGCACCCGCGCCGACGCTTACCGCCCGCCCGCCTATTGGGGCCGCATTGCCGACATTGCCGCCGTGGTGCGCACGCCGCTGGTGGCC
>CANGHQ010000215.1 GCA_947453585.1 Burkholderiales bacterium
CCCTTGGCCTGCGGGCTGGCCACCACGTCCAGGCCCACGAGTTCGCCCACGCGCAAGCCGCTGCCATACAGCAGTTCCACCATGGCGCTATCGCGCGCCTCCAGCCATGCGTCGTCGTCACTCTGAAAATCGGCAAACTGCACCGCGTCGTCCACGCCCAGGGCTTTGGGCAAGGGCTTGGGTGCTTTGGGCGAACGCACGTCTTGCACCGGGTTGCTGGCCACCCTGCCCTGGCGGCCCAGCCAGGCGTAAAAGCCGCGCCAGCCGCTCAGGATGAGCGCAATGCCGCGCCCGCTGCGCCCGCCGCTATGCATGGAGGCCACCCAGCGGCGGATGTGATGATTGTTGACCTCCAACAGCGCCACGCCCTGGCCCGTGGGGCCTTTGAATGCACTGGCAAAAGCCTGCAACTTGGCCAAGTCCAGCGCATACAGCTCTACCGTGCGCGCGGCCAGGCGCTTTTCTACCCGCACATGCTCCAGATAGCCCTCGATCAGCGCGCTATCGCTTGGGGTTTGCACGGGCCGTGGTGATGAAAAAAACTAGCGCAGGCGGCTCAAGGCGGCGCTGGCCACCTCGCCAATGCGGGCCAAAAAGTCGGTGCCCATGCCGCTGTGAAAGCGCTGTGCGTCCATGGACGCCAGCACCAGCATGCCAAAAGCCGGGGCGGTGCTACCAGCCTCGCCGCTGCGCAGAGGAATCAGCGCCACCGAACTGGCGGCTTCGGGCTTGTCCAGCCAGGCGGCCACTTCAAAGCCGGTGTTCAGGCCGCAAAAGGGCTCGGCCAAAGAAGACGCAAAGAGTTTGGCCTCGTCGGTCACGCCTTGCACAAAGTCGGCGTCGGCATATTCGCTGGCCAAGCCCCACAGGCGCACGCTGACCTGGGGCACGGCAAACTGGTCTTTAATGTCTTGCGCAATCAAGCCCGGCAGCGTTTGCGCCTGGGGCACGAGCAACAGCCCGCGCGCCCAGCGCAATATCTTGTCGGACAAGAGCACGTTGTCGTTGCCGTGGCGGATCATTTCCATGATGCGGCCTTCGAGCAGCTTGATTTTTTCGCGCAGCATTTCGGCCTGGCGCTCTTGCAGGCTCACCGCCCGGTTGCTGTGCGGGCTGGTGAGTTGCACCGCCGCCAGCAGCTCGGAGTGGCGCAAAAAGAAGTCGGGCGTATTGGCCAGGTAGTTGGCAATATCGTCTTCGGTGATCGGGTTGTTCAGGGATTGGTCGGTGAGCTGGCTCATGGTGGTTCCGGTCAAGAAATAAAAAGTTACAGGGTGGCGGGAAGATCAATCTCCCCCCGAAAAACAGCTACGGCGGGCCCGGTCATCAATACCGGCGCATTGCCGCCCGCCCAGGCGATGCTGAGCACGCCGCCGCGCGTGTGCACGTCCACGCGGGCATCGAGCAGGCCCCAGCGGATGCCGGCCACCACGGCCGCGCAAGCGCCCGTGCCACATGCCAAGGTTTCGCCCACGCCGCGCTCATACACCCGCAGGCGGATCTGGCTGCGGCTTACGATTTGCATGAAGCCAGCATTGACATGGCGCGCAAAGCGCGGGTGCTGCTGCACCAGCGGGCCGTGGGCCTCAACCGGCGCGGTATCCACGTCAGCCACGCGCTGCACCGCGTGCGGATTGCCCATGGACACCACTGCGATCCACACCGTGGTGCCGCTGTCGTCCAGGGCCAGCGGCCAGCTTTGCCAGTCGCCGTCCGCTTGGGGCGTCAGGTCTTGGGTGTCAAACGGCAGTTGTGCAGGCTCAAACACCGGCGCGCCCATGTCCACCGTCACCCGGCCGTCCGGCTTGAGTTCGGGCTCAATCACGCCCTTCACGGTTTTGACGCGCAGGCGGTCTTTGCTGCTTAAACCCTGGTCGCGCACAAAGCGGGCAAAGCAGCGCGCGCCGTTGCCGCACTGTTCCACCTCGGCGCCATCGGCGTTGTGGATGATGTATTCAAAGTCAATGCCGGGGCCGGGCGAGGGGCGCACGGTGAGTATCTGGTCGGCGCCCACGCCAAAGTGGCGGTCGCCCAAAAACCGGTAATGCGCCGGCGTCAGACCCAGCGGGCCACGGGTTTCGTCCAGCACCACAAAGTCATTGCCAGCGCCTTGCATTTTGGTAAACGGGATTCGCATAAGCGCCAATTATCGACCGGCGCCGCACCGGCCGGGTTCGCGGCGGCGGCGCGCCCGCTTTTGGCTGCAAAATGCCCGCATGCCACGACACTCCCAAATCCTCGATTCCGCCGCCGGGCCCCTGCCCGCGCCCGCCGACTGGCAAAGCCACGAACCCGTGGCTTTGCTGCGCAATGTGCTGCGCCTGACCGCCCCCAACCCCGGCTTCATGACTGGCCCCGGCACCAACAGCTATCTGGTGGGCGACGCGCACACCGGCTTCATCGCCATTGACCCCGGCCCCGCCGACACCGACCACGTGGCCCGCCTCTGGGCCGCCGCCCGCTACCCGGACGGCAGCGGCGGCAACCTGGCGCTGATTGTTTGCACCCATTCGCACGCCGACCATTCGCCCGGCGCCGCGCCCTTGCAAGCCCTGTGCGCGCTGGCGGGCACCTCAGTGCCGATACTGGGCTTGGCGTCCGCCCCCACAGCGCGCGCCAACAGCCACTTTGTGCCCGATGCCAGCCTGGCGCATGGCCAGCGACTGGTTTTGTCGCGCGCAAGCGGCCAAGACAGCCACACGCTGCAAGCCATCCACACCCCTGGCCACGCCGCCAACCATGTGTGCTTGCTCTTGGAAGAAGACGGCATGCTGTTCTCAGGCGACCACATTCTGAACGGCAGCACCACGGTGATTGACCCGCCCGACGGCCACATGGGCGACTACCTGGATTCGCTGGACTTGCTGCACCAGACCTGCAGCGCGCACGGTGCGCACTTCATCCTGCCCGCGCACGGCCACCCGCTGCCCGACGCGCTGGGCGCGATTGCGCACCTCAAGGCGCACCGCCTGGGCCGCGAGGCCAAGATTGCCACCGTCATGCACGCCAACCCCGACGGCACGCCCGACCAGTGGCTGCCACTGGCCTACGACGACGTCAACCCGCGCCTGTGGCCGGTGGCCAAACGCTCATTGATGGCCCATGTGGAACACATCCAGTGGCTTCAATCTGGCGGAGGTGCGCCATGAGCCCGCAAAAACCCCAAGCGCTGGAAGGCGAACGCCTGGCCAAGCGCGTGGCGCAAATACTGGGCTGCTCGCGCAGCGAGGCCGAGCAATACATCGAAGGCGGCTTTGTGCGCTTGGACGGCGTCGTGGTGGAAGACCCGCCGTTTCGCGTGCAGCAGCAGGCGGTAACGGTGGACGCCGAGGCCAGTTTGCTGAACCTGAGCGACGTCACCCTGGTGCTGAACAAGCCGCCGGGCTGGCTCGATGGCTTGACCGAAGCCCCCATTCCCAGCCCGCACTACAAGGGCAAAAAGCCCAAGATCCACACCGCACGCGAACTGCTCACGCCAGCGCACCGCAGCCCCACCGACGCCAGCGAGACGCGCGTGCTCAAGCGCCACTTCAACGCCCTGCAAGCCAGCGTGGAGCTGGAAACCGGTGCCAGCGGCCTGGTGGTGTTTACCCAAGACTGGCGCGCCCAGCGCAAGCTGACCGAAGACCTGGCGGTGATGGAGCACGAGCTGCTGATCGAAGTGCAAGGCGAAGTGCCGCCCGAGGCGCTGATTCCTATCGAGCGCGCACTGCGTGATGAACGCCAGCGCCTGCCGCACGCCAAGGTAAGCGTAGGCAGCTCAGGCCCACGAGGCAGCCGGCTGCGCCTGGCGGTCAAAGGCGCGCACCCTGGCCTAGCGGCGCACCTGTGCGAAATCGCCGGGCTCAACCTGGTGGGCTTGCGCCGTATTCGCCTGGGGCGCGTGGGCCTGGGCGACGTGGCGCCGGGGCAGTGGCGGTATTTAGGCGCGCACGAGCGGTTTTAAGCGCGGGAACCAAACTCCGGTCTTGAGCGTCGGCATTCTGCGCAGCTCGCAAGCGTTAATTTGAACGCGGCTTGGTCGGCTTCGCTCGGCGCAGTTCAGGCAGGATGCACCACCACCAGCCAGGCACTGGCCGCGGTTTTGCCAGGATTGCGGATGGCGTGCGGCCGGTCAGCGGCATAACGCGCCGTTTCACCGGGTTTGAGACGCTGGCTATCCATCCCAGTGGACACATCCAGCGCGCCGCTTTGCACCGTCAGGTGCTCGCGCGCGCCGTCTTCATGCGCCGTGGATTCCAGCGCGCCGCCGGGCTGCACCGTCAGCGCGTACCACTCAAACTGGCCGGCCAGCTCGATCGGCCCCAAGATGCGCAACTCGCACAGGCCGTCCGGGCTGCGCAGCGATGGTGCGCCGTGCGCGGGCACAAAACCCATGGCGGGCGCGGCGGCGGGCGGGGCGCTGCCCAAGAGTTCGGCCAGCGGCACACCCAGCGCATTGGCCAGGCGCCAGACCAC
>CANGHQ010000216.1 GCA_947453585.1 Burkholderiales bacterium
AAAATTCGCCGCGCCCGTACCCACGGCTTTCTGGTTCGCATGAAGACCCGCGGTGGCCGCGCTGTCATCAACGCGCGCCGTGCCAAAGGCCGCAAACGCCTGGCTGTCTAATTCGGCTTGGGTCGGTGCTGTTCTGAACGTGCAGCGGCTCAAAACCCGACCCCAGTTTCAGGCCGCTCTGGCGGGCAAACTGGGGGTGCGCACCACGCACTTCGCGCTGCATAGCTGCGAGCTTGCGCAAATTTACCCCGCCCCAATGCCTGACTCTGCGTCGGGCGATGCCCTGACCGAAAGTTCGGTGGCTCCTGCCCCCGCCTCGCTTGGGGCTCTGGGGGCGATGGTGCCCAAACGCTGGGCCAAGCGTGCTGTCACGCGCAACGCCATCAAACGCCAGATTTATTCCGTGAGCGCTCAATTTGCCCCACAGCTGCGTCCGCGCGGCCATGTGGTGCGCCTGCGCGCGGGCTTTGACCGCAAGGAATTCATCAGCGCGAGCTCTGACCTTCTGAAGGCTGCCGTGCGCGCCGAATTGCTGGACTTGTTTGCCCGCGCCAGCGCCCATCCCCAATTAGGGACGGGGCGCGCCCAGCCATGATGCAAGCTTTGCTGCTCGGCGTGGTGCGGGCCTATCGCCTCTTGTTAAGCCCTTGGCTCGGTGCGGGTTGCCGTTTTGAGCCCACCTGTTCTGTGTATGCTCTGGGGGCTTTGCAAAACCACGGTGCTGCTGCTGGCAGTTATCTGGTGTTGTCCAGGCTGGCGCGTTGCCAGCCCTGGTGCGCTGGGGGCCATGACCCGGTCCCGACTGAAAAACCCCGGCTGTTTAGCCGCCTGATCTCTCCCTCTTCCGAAAAGAAATCTTCATGAACGATATTCGCCGCACCATTTTGTGGGTGATCTTTGGCTTTTCCATGGTGCTGCTGTGGGACCAATGGCAAATTTACAACGGCCACAAAGCCACTTTCTTCCAGGGCCAGCCGGTCAAGACGGAAGCGGCCGCACCTGCAGCGGCCAAAACTGCCGCGTCCGACGCCAGCGTTCCCGGCTCGGTAGCGGTGGCGCCTGCGGCCTTGCCCGGCGCCGCTCCTGCTGCCGCCGACGGCGCTGCGCCTGCGGCCCCCGGCGAGCGCTTTTCCGTCAGCAGCGACGTGTTGACACTGCGTTTTGACACGCAAGGCGGCACCCTGGTCGGCTCTGAGTTCCTGAAATACGGCGACACCGCCGACCATGCCAAGCATGTGGTGCTGCTCGACGACAGCAAAGACCGGGTCTACCTGGCCCAGTCCGGCGTGGTGTCTGGCGCAGTGCCCGGTGCGTTTCCCACCCACAAGACGCCAATGACGGCCAGCGGTCCGCGCGAACTCAAAGACGGCGCCGACAGCTTGCAGGTTCGCTTTGAGTCGGCCGACGTGGGCGGCATCAAGCTGGTCAAGACCTATACCGTCAAGCGCGGTTCATACGCCGTGGCGGTGAGCCACGCCCTGACCAACACCACCGGCGCGCCGATTGCGCCGCAGCTCTATGTGCAGCTGGTGCGCGACGGCAACAAGCCGGCGGGCGAGTCCTCGTTCTATTCCACCTTCACCGGCCCGGCCGTCTATACCCAGGCCCAGAAGTACCAGAAGGTCGAGTTCGCCAATATCAAGAAGAAGAGCGCCGATTACGAAAAGCAGTCCACCACCGGCTACGTGGCCATGGTGCAGCACTATTTCGCCAGCGCCTGGATCTTGCCCGAAGGCATGCAGCGCACGATTTCGCTCGACGCCGTTGAGCTTGGCGGCGCTCTGGCCGACTGCTGCTACCGCGCTGCCATGGTGGCGCCGATCGAAGCCATTGCGCCGGGCGCTACCCGCACCGTAGAGACCACTTTCTTCGTCGGTCCGCAAGAAGAAAAAATGCTCGAAGCCCTGGCCCCTGGCCTGGAACTGGTCAAGGACTACGGCTGGCTGACCATTTTGGCCAAGCCCTTGTATTTCTTGCTGGACTACATCCACAGCGTCCTCAAGAACTGGGGCTGGTCCATCGTTGGCTTGGTGCTGCTGCTCAAAATCGCGTTTTACTGGCTCAACGCCAAGGCCTATTCCAGCATGGCCAAGATGAAGGCGGTCAACCCCAAGATCACTGAGATGCGCGAGCGCCTCAAAGACAACCCGCAGCAAATGCAGCAAGAGATGATGCGCATTTACCGCGAGGAAAAGGTCAACCCCATGGGTGGCTGCTTCCCCATCATGATTCAGATTCCCGTGTTCATTGCCTTGTACTGGGTGCTGCTGTCTAGCGTGGAAATGCGCAACGCGCCCTGGATGGGCTGGATCCATGACCTCTCGGCACCGGACCCTTACTTCATCTTGCCGGTGATCATGACGCTGACCACGCTTTTGCAAACCGCGCTCAACCCGGCGCCGCCAGATCCGATGCAAGCCAAGATGATGTGGTTCATGCCGCTGGCCTTTAGCGTGATGTTCTTCTTCTTCCCGTCTGGCCTGGTGGTCTACTGGATTACGAACAACATCTTGTCGATCGCACAGCAGTGGCTCATCAACACCCGCATGGGCGTGCCGCCGCAGTTCAATCTGCCGTCGTTCAAGTAAGCGCAAGCTTTGCGCTTGCCACACCAGGGGCCGCTTGCGCGGCCCTTTGTGCGTCTGCTCCCTGTATAACCCGCCCATTGCCCCTGTAAACCATGCTCAGCCGCCAACACGACCCCATCATCGCCATCGCCACCGCCCCCGGCCGGGGCGCGGTGGGCATCGTGCGCGTCAGCGGCAAAGACCTGGTACCTCTGGTGCGCGCTTGGTTGGGCCGCGATTTGCGCGCGCGCGAAGCCACCTATTTGCCCTTCCCTGATGCCAACGGCACGCCCATCGACCAAGGCCTGGCGCTGTACTTTCCGGCGCCGCATTCCTTTACCGGCGAAGACGTGCTCGAACTCCAAGCCCACGGCGGCCCCGTGGTGCTGCAACTGCTGGTAGCGCGCTGCCTGGCGCTGTCGCAAGAAGCTAATGCGCCCGGTGCCTCTTCCGTGTTGCCGCGCCTGCGGCTGGCGCAGCCGGGCGAATTTGCCGAGCGTGCTTTTTTGAACGACAAGATCGACCTGGCCCAGGCCGAAGCCATTGCCGACCTGATCGACGCCAGCACCGAGGCCGCCGCCCGCAGCGCCACCGCCTCGCTCTCGGGTGCGTTTTCCAAGCAGGTGCACGGCTTGCTCGACGCGCTGGTGCGCCTGCGCATGCTGGTCGAAGCCACGCTGGATTTTCCGGAAGAAGAGATTGATTTCCTGCAACGCGCCGACGCCCAAGGCCAGTTGCAGCGCCTGCAAGCTGCCCTGCAAACCTTGCAAGCGCAAGCCACCCAAGGCGCGCTGCTGCGCGAAGGCATCCAAGTGGTGATTGCCGGCCAGCCCAATGCGGGCAAGTCTTCGCTGCTCAACGCCTTGGCCGGCGCGGAGCTGGCCATCGTCACCCCGATTGCCGGCACCACGCGCGACAAGGTCGAGCAAACCATACAGATCGAAGGCGTGCCGGTGCACGTGGTGGACACCGCCGGCCTGCGCGAGAGCGTGGACGAGGTCGAGAAAATCGGCATCGCGCGCGCCTGGGGGGCGATTGAAGGCGCCGACGCCGTGCTCTTTTTGCACGACCTGACGCGCTGCGCGCTTGACGATTACGCCGCCGCCGACACCCAAATCGCCGCACTCTTGGCGCAAAAACTCGGGCGCCAAGTGCCCATCATCGACATCTGGAACAAGGCCGATGCGGTGGCCGACGCGCCAGCGCCAGAGCGGGGCATTCGCCTGTCCGCCAAAACCGGCGCTGGCCTGGACGCGCTGCGCGCCGCCTTGCTGCACGCGGCCGGCTGGCAGGCCCCTGCCGGTGGTCTGTTCATGGCCCGCGAGCGCCATGTGCAGGCGCTGCGCCAGGTGGATGCCCATTTGATGGAAGCGGCCGCCCACTTGGCCCAAAGCGCCCAGGCGCTCGACCTGCTGGCCGAAGAACTGCGCCTGGCGCAGAACGCCTTGAACGAGATCACCGGCGCGTTTAGCTCCGACGATTTGCTGGGGGTGATTTTTTCGAGCTTCTGTATCGGCAAGTAGCCAAGCGTTAGGGGCCTAGTGCCCGGCAAAGTCCAGCAGCGTAAAAAGCGGCATGCCCGTGGCGCGCAGTTTGTCGGAGCCGCCGAGTTCGGGCAGGTCCACGATGGCCGCACCTTCCATCACCACGGCGCCCAAGCGCTCCAGCAGCTTTTTGCCCGCCATCATGGTGCCGCCGGTGGCGATCAGGTCGTCGATCAAGAGCACGCGCTGGCCGGGTTTTACGGCATCGGTGTGCAGTTCTACCGTGGCGTTGCCGTATTCCAGCTCATAGGTTTCCTCCACCGTAGTAAACGGCAGCTTGCCCTTTTTGCGGATCGGGACAAAGCCGATGTTGAGCTCGTAGGCCACCACC
>CANGHQ010000217.1 GCA_947453585.1 Burkholderiales bacterium
AAGCCCATAGACGGCTCATCCATCAGCAGCACTTTGGGCCGGCTCATCAGCGCACGGCCCATGGCCAGCATTTGTTGCTCGCCGCCGGACATGGTGCCCGCCAACTGATCGCGGCGCTCTTTAAGGCGCGGGAAGATCGCAAACATCTTGTCGATGTCGGCTTCAATCCCGTCTTTGTCGTCGCGAATGTAGGCACCCATCTGCAGGTTTTCGATGATGGTCATGCGGGTGAACACGCCCCGGCCTTCAGGCACCATGGCCAAGCCTTGCTTGACCAAGTCCCATGGGCCCTGGCCACGGATGCTGCGGCCGAGGTATTCGATGTCCCCGCCGTTGATTGGCAAGGTACCGGTAATGGCCTTCATAGTGGTGGTTTTGCCCGCACCGTTGGAGCCGATCAGGGAAACGAGTTCGCCTTCATGCACCTCAAAATCGACGCCCTTGACGGCCTGAATGCCGCCATAGGACACCTTGAGGTTGCTGACTTTGAGTAAAGTTTTGCTGGTCATGGAATGTCCTAGAAATTAGTGGCCGCTGGTGCCCAAATAGGCTTCGATGACTTTTTCGTTCTTTTGCACTTCGGCCGGTGTGCCCTCGGCAATTTGCTTGCCATAGTCAAGCACGGTGACGCGGTCGCACAGGCCCATGACGAGCTTGACGTCGTGCTCAATGAGCAAAATCGTGCGGTTGTCATTGCGAATGCGGTCAATCAGCTCGCGCAACATGACTTTCTCCGTCGCGTTCATGCCCGCAGCGGGCTCGTCCAGCGCAATGAGCTGGGGGTCGGTGGCCAGGGCGCGGGCGATTTCCAGGCGGCGCTGGTCGCCGTAGCTCAGGGTGCGCGCCTTGTAGTCGGCAAACTTGCCGATGCCCACGTATTCGAGCAGTTCATGCGCGCGCTGGGTGATGGCCGCTTCTTCAGCCTTGAAACTCGCTGTGCGGAACATGGCACCCAGCAGACCCGAATGGGTGCGGATGTGGCGTCCCACCATCACGTTTTCCAGCGCCGTCATCTCGGCAAACAGGCGAATGTTCTGGAAGGTGCGCGCAATGCCGGCCTTAGCTACCGTATGCACGGCCGTCGGTTGGTAGGGCTTGCCCGCCAGTTCAAAGGAGCCGCTGTCAGGGGTATACAGGCCTGTTAGCACATTGAAGAAGGTGGTTTTGCCGGCACCATTGGGGCCGATCAGGCCATAGACCTGACCGCGCTCGATTTTGATGCCCACATCGCTCAAGGCCTGCAGGCCGCCAAAGCGCTTGGACACGCCAGAGACATTAAGAACCGTGTCTTTTTTCATGGAAGGATTGGTATTTGTCATGCTCGCTCCAATCAGGCTTTGGCCGCCGGGAGCAAGGACTTCCCATGCTCGGGCGATGGCCACAAGCCCCGCGGCCGCATCAGCATCACACTGACCATGGCCAGCGCAATGAGCAACTGGCGAAGGATGGAGGCATCAAGCCGCCCACCCGTCATGCTTTGCAGGGGTCCGGCCACATAGCGCAGCACCTCAGGCAGCGCCGAGAGCAGCACCGCACCCAAGATCACGCCGGGCAAATGCCCCACGCCACCGAGCACCACCATGGCCACAATCATCACCGACTCCATCAGGCTGAAGGACTCGGGCGAGATAAAGCCCTGGAAGGACGCAAACAGCGCGCCAGAGACGCCGCCAAAGGTGGCGCCCATGCCAAAGGCCGTGAGCTTGAGATTGCGGGTGTTGATGCCCATGGCCTTGGCGGCAATTTCGTCTTCGCGAATCGCCATCCAGGCCCGGCCCACGCGCGAGAGCTGCAGGCGGTGCGAAATCAGCACGCTGAACAAGACCAGCACCAGGAACAGGTAGTAGTACAGCGAAACCGACGCAAACTCAAAGCCACCGACCACCAGTTTTTTGCCCAAATCGAAGCCGAAAAAGTGCAGGGAATCAATCTGGTTAATGCCCTTGGGACCATTGGTAATGTTGATGGGGTTGTCCAGGTTGTTCAGGAACACCCGAATGATCTCGCCAAAGCCCAGCGTCACGATGGCCAGGTAGTCGCCACGCAGGCGCAAGGTGGGCGCGCCCAGCAAGATGCCAAAGATGCCCGCCGCCCCGGCGGCCAGCGGCAGCACCACCCAGATTGGCGTATGCAGGCCCTGCGGGAACATGGCGGCAATCGCCGGGAAAGACTCAGTCAGGTGGGGCGAATTAAAGAGGCCGTAGGAATAGGCGCCAATGGCGAAGAATGCCACATAGCCCAAGTCCAGCAAACCGGCATAACCCACCACAATGTTCAGGCCCAGGGCCAGCAGCACGTACAAAAGTGCCATATCGACAATGCGGACCCAGGCGTTGCCAAAGCCTTGCAGCAACATCGGCAGCACCAGCAGGGCGAGCGCAGCAATCGCAATGGCGAAGAATTTTTGTTGTTGTTTCATGCTCACTCCTTAAGCACGGTCGGCCACGCGCTCACCCAGCAAGCCCGAGGGGCGCAGGGTCAACACAATGATCAGGACGATGAAGGCAAAAATGTCCGAGTAATGGCTGCCCAGCACGCCGCCCGTGAGTTCGCCGATGTAGCCCGCGCCAATCGACTCGATCAGCCCGAGCAAAATCGCGCCCACCACTGCACCGGCCAGGTTGCCGATGCCGCCAAACACAGCAGCGGTAAAGGCCTTGAGGCCGGGCAAAAAGCCCATGGCGTGTTGGGCGGTGCCGTAGTTGGATGCGTACATCACGCCGGCAATGGCAGCGAGCACAGCGCCAATGACGAAGGTGGCCGAAATCACCATGTCGGGCTTCACGCCCATGAGGCCCGCCACGCGCGGGTTCTCGGCGGTGGCGCGCATGGCGCGACCGAGCTTGGTGTAGTTCACCAGCCACATCAGCAGAGCCAGGGACACGGCGGTGAAACCCAGAATCATCACCTGCGTGGGCGTGATTACGGCACCCATCACGTCAATAGGCGTATTGGGCAGCAGCGTGGGGTAGGACTTGTAGTTGGGCTTCCAGATGATCATGGCCAGCGTTTGCAGCAGGATGGACATGCCGATGGCAGTGATCAGGGGCGCGAGCTTGGGGCTGTTGCGCAAAGGACGATAGGCCACTTTTTCGATCACAAAGTTCAGCGTGGCAGCCACCACGCAGGAAATGATCAAGGCAATGAGCAAGATCACAAAGCCCGGCGTGCCGGGCATGGATTCCTGCATCAGACCGATGATGGTCCAGCTGGTCAGTGCACCAACCATCATCACTTCGCCATGGGCGAAATTAATCAGGTTAATGATGCCGTAAACCATGGTGTAACCCAGGGCGATGAGCGCATACATGCTGCCCAAAACCAGGCCGTTAATGACCTGCTGTATAAAAATATCCATTACAAACCTTTTTTCGAAGTTCTTGGGGTTGAACTGATATGGCCGCGAACACTAGTGGCGTCACGCCTTTGATAGCAAAAAATCGGCCAGGCCCGAGGGTTTCGGGTCCGCCGATTGATGTGCGGCCCGATTCTAGCCACCCGCGTAAGCCGATCGCTCGCTCAAGACTTCGGGTTTACCCTTCAAATTCCGCCAGGCCGGGTTCGCTTATGCTTTTTCATCACCAAGTAGAAAAACTACTACTAGGACGTGGGTCAAAGCCTAGCCCTTGGGGCACAGGCAAATAAGGCACGAAAGACCTTTCAGTACCCTGCTTTGCCGCCTGCACGCCGCGTGGCAAACAGGCCGGCAGACTTGGCCCCCTGGCGCACAAAGCGCTCCCGCCGCGCGACTTTGGGGTCCACGGTAAGCGCTCGGTAAATTTCAAGCCGGTCACCGTCGCGCAGCACGTGCTGCGCGGGCACGCGCTTTCCCCACACGCCCAGGTCCAGCGCCTGCAGTTGCGTGGCATTGATGCCCCATTGGGGTGCGGCCAGCACCAAGGCGTCGGCCGCAAGGCACCCATTGGGGACGTTCAAGACAGTTTCGTGCACGCTGCGGGATGCGGCAGAAAAGACGACCGTGATCGCGATGGACGCGGCGGACTCAGTCGCCATACACCTGCTGCGCGCGTTTGACAAAGGCATCAACCAAAGTGGCGGCAATCTTGTCAAACACCGGCCCCACCAAGCGGCCCAACACGGCGTTATCGAACCCGTAGTGCAAAGCCAGGTTCACCTTACAGGCGCGCTGCGAGCCGTCACCCACGGGCAGAAAAGTCCATTGCCCCTGCAGTTGCGAAAACGGGCCCTTCACCAGCGCCATATCGACCTGGCTGGGCGCGGTATGCGTATTGCGGGTGGTGAAGGACTGGTGGATGCCGCCAAAAGCGATGCCCACTTCGGCGGTCACGCCGCTGTCGTCTTGGCTGAGCACGCAGGCGCGGTCGCACCAAGGCAGAAATTGCGGGTACTGCGCCACGTCGGTGACCAGCGCATACATCTCCTGGGGGCTGTACC
>CANGHQ010000218.1 GCA_947453585.1 Burkholderiales bacterium
AGCCGCCACCAGGCTGTCGAGTGTTTCGGGCAGGCAGTCCCTGAAACCAAGGGTTTCTACCAAGATCGCGCGCGCGACTTCCTTGGGATTCGAGGGCTTAATTTTTGTCATTGATTTGACAGATTTGAAAGAGTTGAGTTTTTAGACTGGCCGACTTGTTTGATCATAGCCATGCAGCCTACCCAAGGAGACCCGATGGGCCTAAGCGACCACACTATCAGTGCCACTGCCGCCGTAACCGCGCTGCGACGTAACCAAGTTGACCATGTGGTGACCGTGCCGGACTGGATCCAGCTGTCCTTGCACGATCGGCTCAACAAGGGGGTTGAAGGCATCCGCGTGATCAACGCCTGCAACGAGAACCAGGTCGTCACCGTCGCTGCGGGCCTGACCATTGGCGGCAAGCGTCCGTTGGTGATGATGCAGAACCAGGGGCTGTACAACTGCTTTAACACCTTGCGCGCGGTGTGCCTGGATGCGCACATTCCCATGGTGTTCCTGGTGGGCCAGTTCGGCCGCGAGTTCAGCAACATTGGCCATCCCACAGCGGAGTCGGGCCGCAGCATGGTGCGCATCGCCGAGCCCTTCTTGGCGTCCATCGGCGTGCCCTTTCATATTCTGGACAGCGAGGCAGACCTGCTAAAGCTGGACCAGGCCTATGAGCAGGCGCAAGAGCAGCGCACCGCGGTGGTCTTGCTCGTGGGCGCGCCCATGGCATGGCGTTGATACAAGAAGGAGCCAGACGATGATGAATTTTGTGCAAGCGGTAGGTGTGGTCGCCAAGGGCAAGGGGGACGGCATTGTGGTCGCCACCATGGGCGCCATGTTCATTTTCGACCGCATCGAAGGGGCCGATGGCAACGCCACCGGCGTGCCGCTGGTCAGCGGCAAGGTCGGGTTGGTGCTGGGCCTGGGTGTGGCCAAAATCAAGACCGTACTCAAGCCCGCGCATGCCGAAGCCGCTAAAGGCTCATTTGCCGGGCGCATCAATTCGGTGCCGCTGATGGGCGGCGCCGCCGGCCTGGCCCTGGGGCTGGCGCTGGCACGACCAGACAAAAAAGTGATCGTCATGGACGGTGACGCCAGTTTGCTGATGGAGTTGGGTGGCTTGGCCACCGTGGCCCAGCAGGCGCCGAAAAACCTGCTGCACTGCGTGGTGCACAACGGCACCCAGTTCACCGGCTTGGACAACATGGTGACACCGACCTCTGATTTCCAGTTTGCCGAAGTGGCGCGCAAGTGCGGCTATGCGCACGCCGAACGCATCAACGATGGCGCGACCTGGGCCGCGCGCTTTCCCGAGCTGCTGGCCATGCAAGGCCCGGTGTTTGTTGAGCTGATGGTCGAGCCCGTGCCCAAGCAGACCAAGGACGGCTTCGAGCCCTGGGAGCTGCCGGCCAACCAGTACACCCGCATGGGTGACGAGGCGCTGGCTTTGCAGGACTGGCTGGCCCAGGACGCCGCATGAGCATTGGCATGACGACCGACACCTACGACTTCGTCGTGGTGGGGGCAGGCTCGGCGGGCGCACCGCTGGCAGCGCGCCTGAGCGAAAGCGGCAAGCACAGCGTACTGCTGCTCGAAGCGGGCCCGCCCGACACCAATATGTGGACGCGCGTCCCTGCCGGGGTGGTGAAGGTGCTGCAGCAGGGCAAGCTTATTCGGGACTTCTTTACCGAGCCCGACCCGCAGATGAAGGGCCGCAAGATCTACTGGCCGCGTGGCCGGGTGGTGGGCGGCTCCAGCACGGTCAACGGCATGATTTGGGTGCACGGAACGCCGCATGAATACGACAAATGGGCGCAAGACGGTTGCCCCGGCTGGGCCCATGCCGATCTGCTGCCGTGGTTCAAGAAGATCGAGAGCTTCGCCGGTGGCGATACGAGCCGCCGGGGCCGCAGCGGCCCGGTCACGGTGACCGAGTTCAAGCCGGTGGACGCCTTGCCCGACGCGTTTCTGGATTCCTTGGAACAAGCCGGCGTGGTGCCCCGCGTGAAGGACTACAACGAACACGGTTATGGCGGCAGCTACCTGCAGTTCAATACCCGCAACGGCGTGCGCTGCAATACCCGCATGGCCTACCTCGACGATGCTATCGGGCGGCCCAACCTGACCATCAAGACCGGCGTGCTGGTCGGGCGTGTGCTTATCGAAGGTGGCCGTGCCACCGGCGTGCTGGCCAAGATCGCTGGGGCGGACGTCACCCTGCACGCGCGGCGTGAAGTCATCCTGTGCGGCGGGACGTTCAATTCTCCGCAGCTGCTCGAACTCTCGGGTGTGGGGCGGCGGGAAGTGCTGGCGCAAGCCGGGGTGCCGCTGCTGCACGACCTGCCCATGGTGGGCGAGAACCTGAGCGAGCACGTGTACAGCCCGGTAATGTATGAATCTACCCGTGAGGTGAGCTGGAACCGCGACCTGAGCAGCCCGCTGGGGCAGGCCCGGCTCGGTTTGCGCTGGTTGACCCGGCGCGATGGCCCGCTGTCGTCGGTCACCATCACGGCGCAGGCCTTTGCCGCAATGCAGCCTGGCAGCACCGACGCCGACCTCAAGATCCAGATCCAGCAAGTCAGCAGCCCGGGCAACCGCGGCGCTGGCAAGATTGAGCTCGATACCTTTGACGGCGTCACCATCGCCTCGTTCCAGATCCGTCCGCGCTCGCGGGGGCATTCGCACATCGGCAGCCGCGACCCTGCCGCCGACCCGGTGCTGGTGTCCAACCACTTCACCCACCCCGACGACCTGAGCGCCTGTTTGCAGGCGCTCAAGCTGTCGCGCAAAACCGCCGAAACCGGACCCCTGTCGAAGCTGATCCGGCGCGAAGTGCGCCCGGGCCCCGAAAGGGCCAGCGACGAGGCACTGGTGGACTACCTGCGCGCCACGGGCGCCACGGCCTACCACCCGGTGGGAACCTGCCGTATCGGTACGGACGCGGCGCAGTCGGTCGTAGATCCGCAACTGCGCGTGCATGGCATCCGCGGTCTGCGGGTGGCCGACGGCTCGGTGATGCCCAGCATTGCGTCCACCAACACCAACGCCATCTGCGTCGCCATTGGCGAGCGCGCGGCCGATTTCATCCTCAACGGCTAGGCGCTGTTCATGGACAAGCTTACTTCTGCAGGAACCCCACACATGCCGAATCCCGACAGCAGCCGCAACGGCGACCCCGGCACCCATTTCCAGGGGCACATGGGGCAACTCCTCAAGGACTCGACGTCTTGGTGGCCTCAGACCAAGGGCGAGCGCGTGCACGGCAAGCCCAACGTGGTCGTCATTTACCTCGATGACCTGGGCTTTTCTGACCTAGGCTGCTACGGTAGCGAAATCGCCACGCCCCACATCGACGCGCTCGCCGCCGGTGGCCTGCGTTTTGCCAACTACACAACGGTGCCCATGTGTTCACCCGCCCGCGCAGCCCTGCTGACCGGCAAGAACCCGCACTCGGTGGGCTGCGGCTGGATCGCGCACGCCAACCCCGGCTTTCCGGGCTACTCGGGCGAGATCGCACCCGATGCGCCCACGCTGGCCGAAATCTTGGGTGACGAGGGCTACAGCACCCTGATGGTGGGCAAATGGCACAACACCTGGAGCCACAACGTGCACGAAGCTGGCGACCACAGCTCGTGGCCGCTGCAGCGCGGCTTTGACAAGTTCTACGGCTTCATGGACGCAGAGACCAGTTATTTCCAGCCTGAGCGCCTGTACGAAGGCAACAACCCGGTCGAGGTGGAGGCGTATCCTGACGACCACTTCGCCACCGACGACTGGACCAACCGCGCCATCCGGTGGATGAAAGAGCACTACGCCAGCGAGCCCGAGCACCCGTTTTTCCTGTACGCCGCGTTCAACGCGCCGCACATGCCAATCCAGGCCAAGGCGCAGGACATTGAGAAGTACAAGGGCTGCTACAACCAGGGCTGGAACGCGTTTCGCCAGGCCCGCTTCGAGCGCCAGCGCGCGATGGGCCTGCTCGATGAGCGCCACCAGCTCGCGCCCTTGCCGCCTGGCGTGCCTGCCTGGGACAGCCTGCCGCCGGAGCGCCAGGAACTGTTCGCCAAGTACATGGAGTTGTATGCCGCACTGGTAGACAACATCGACCAGAACGTGGGCCGCATCGTCGGCTTTCTCAAGGACGCGGGCCTGCTGGACAACACCATCATCGTGCTGAGTTCCGACAACGGCGCCAGCGCCGTCGGCGGACTGGAAGGCACGCCCAATTACGTGGACCAGCGCGAAGGTCAGCCGGTGAACCACGATCGGGCACTACAGATGGCGCGTGACGGGAGCCTGGGCCAGGACGAATCCTTGCCGGCCTACCCGACCGGGTGGGCGCAGGTGTCGAACACACCGTTCCGATTCTTTAAACGCACGCCCTTGAACGGCGGCATCCGTGTGCCCTTTGTGCTGCACTGGCCCGA
>CANGHQ010000219.1 GCA_947453585.1 Burkholderiales bacterium
AGAAGGCCACCAACAAGGGGCATTGCACCCGAAAAAACGCTGGAAAAGAGTTTTTTTTTTCACTTCGTGGATTCTCGACTGTCAACTCACGCTGTGGCGGGGGTTGTGCAGAGCTTCCCTAGAGCGCGTCTACACCACTAATTTGAGTTACGCCAGCGCCGCCTTGCCTGCGGCTAGCGCCCAGCAATGCCAGGCGGACTTGTCAACGCAATACACATTCAGTCTGCCTGCGGCGTCGCTCACTGCCAGTGCTTTTGCGGTCACGGCTTCGGCCCTTGGTGCGCAGGCCACCAAAGACGCGTCCTGCGCCACCATGACAGTTATTCAAACTGGCGCGCGCACGCCCACTTCAAACTGCTGGTAACGGCGCGCCCAGGGGCTATCAGATGAGTTCAGTCAAACAACTGCGCAAACTGCTGCGTCGGGTAGCTGCGCCCGGCGGTGTACCGCACCCAGTTGCGGGTGTCGGCGCCCGAGTCTGGCGTCCCGGGCAGGGCGCTGGCCGCGCTTGTGGCAACGGCAGCCACTACGCGGGGGTATTGCACCCATTGCAGGGTTTCTGCCCGCGGGGCGCTGCCGCCCATGACGCGCTGCACGGCGGCGCCCAGGTAGTGCACCCAGTTTTTGCGCTCATCGGCGCTGCCGTCAAAGTTGAGTGCGGCCTTGATGGACGTGCCGGCATAGCGCACCCAGTTTTCACGTTTTTCCGTGGCGCGGGGCGCGGCTGTGGCGATTGCTTTGGGTTCGGGCGCGGCCAGGGCAGCTAGCAGGGCGGGGCGCGCAGCTTCATTTTTGGCCAGCACCAGTTGCACCAGTTGGTTGTGGTTTGGCACTTTCAGGGTGGCCGCGCTCAGCGTGTGGCTGCTGGCGCCACTGGTAAAGGCCTGGGGGTTGAGGCTGACAAAGGCCTGGGCCAGCAGATCGGCACTCAGGGGGCTGTTGGGCAGGGTTTTGGCCACGATGCGGCCCAGTGACTCGCCCACGGCCGGGGTGTAAGTGTGGCTAGAGGTGAGTCCGGCGAAATTGGGCGTGGCCGCCAGTGCGCAGGGCCCGCTCAGCAGCGCACCCAGCACCACGGCGGCGGCCAAGCCCCGCGCCAAGCGCTGCTTGGGCGCCCATGCAAAAGAACCGGGCCGCGTGTCTAAGGACGGTAAAGTGGGGCGCAGAGCAGGCATGGAGGTCTCCAAAACAGGTGGTGGGGCCGCAGCAGCCACGCGCCTGTCAAAAATATGACGAAAAAGCCCGTGTGCTTGCTAGTGCAGTCCAACGAGCAATTGCCATGCCACCGCGCGCCCTGCCATGCCGCTGCCGCCAGCGCTTTGGCTGACCAATATTCAGCCGACCTTGATTTCGCTGATCTGCACCACTGGTTGGGCGTCGGTGTAGTTGGGGACGTCGCCCATGACTTCGGCGCCATGCGTGGCCATGGCAGCGCCAAAGGCTTCTACCGAGGTGATGGTCACCGAGCCAATCGCCACATAAGGCGCTGGCTGACCGGGTGCCCCGCCAGCCAGACCGGCCTCCACGCTAAAGCCCGTGCAGGCCGCGCCAATGCGGGCTTTGACCATGGGCATGTGGCGCTCGGTGTAGTAGGCCATGTCAAAGCGGACACCGGGGGAGTTCGGGTAAAAAATATGGACCTTGAACATGGGGTGCCTCCTGGGCGTGCGTGAAGCGGGCCGCCACCAAGGAGGCCCGACAGTCGCCATGCTAGTGGCGCACGGGCCCCTTGGGGGCCTGAAAAACCGAGGGTATTCCCGCCCATCCATGCATTCAATGCAAGGCATAATCGTTCCAACATACAAATATGTATTCCAATAGATAGAACTAATAAACATGGACAGCACATTGGCCAAAGGCCTGGGGGTATTGGAATGGCTGGCGCGCCAGGGCGAAGGCGCGCGCCTGGCTGACGTGGCGCAAACGCTGGGTCTGGGCCGAAGCAACGCGCACCGCACCTTGCAAACCCTGGTGCAATGCGGCTGGGCCACGCAAGACGGCGGCGGCAGCCGTTATACCGCCAGCCTCAAGCTGTTTGAGTTGGGCGCCTTGGTGGACGGCGCGGTAGACCTGAAAAACCGCCTGCACCCCTTTTTGGCCGCTCTGGCGCAGGCCACGGGCGAGACCATTCACCTGGCGGTGCTCGACGGCCCCGACATCGTCTACCTGGACAAATTTGACAGCCCTCTGCCGGTGGCCGCGTATTCGCGCATTGGCGGGCGGGCGTCGGCCTATGGCGCGGCCTCGGGCAAGGCGCTGCTGGCGGCACTGGCCTTGAATGATGCCGCGCTGCGCGCGCAGCTCGCACTGGCCACGGACGATTTGCCCGCGCACACGCCCCACACCCTGACCACCCTCGCGGCGTTGCAGGCCGATTTGGCGGCAGCGCGCACGCGCGGTTGGGCCAGCAATTTTGAAGAATGGCGCCTGGGTGTCTGCGGCCTGGGGGCTGCCGTGTTCAACGCCCGCGCCGAGCCGGTGGCCGCTATTGGCATGAGCGTGCCGGCCATTCGCTGCACACCAGCCCAAGCCAGCGCGCTGGCGCCGCAATTGCGCGCCTGCGCGGCGCAGGCCAGCGCCAGCTTGGGATGGACTGCCGCCTCTGGCCAAGCGCTTGCCCTGCCGCTTGCAGCCCTTCGGCCCGCACAGGCACCCGCCGCGGTCCGCCGCAACCGTTCCGTTCCCGCCACCCCCTTAGCAACTTAGATATCCACTAAAAACGAGGAGACTTTGATGAATGCTTTTACCCCCCGCCGCCAGGCCTTGCGCACAGCCTTGGGCGTGACCGCGCTTGCAGTTGCCACCTGGGCCTTGCCGCTGGCCGCGCACGCGCAGGCCGGCTACCCCGAAAAGCCCATCCGTTTTGTCGTGCCTTATCCACCAGGCGGCGGCACCGATGTGGTGGCGCGCATTGTGCAGACGCGCCTTCAAGCCGCTTTGGGCCAGTCGATCATCATCGACAACAAGGGCGGCGCCGGGGGCTCTTTGGGCACCGACGTCGTGGCCAAAGCTGCGCCCGACGGTTACACCGTGCTCTTTACCCTGAGCTCGCACACCATCAACCCGGCCATCTTCCCCAAGCTGCCGTTTGACACGATCAAAGACTTTGAGCCCGTGGGGCTGGTGGCTTCGCTGCCGCAAATCCTTGTGGCCTATCCGGGGCTGTCGGTGCGCAACGTGGCGGACGTGGTGGCCCAGGCCAAGGCCGCGCCGTCCAAGTTTTCCTTTGCCTCAGTGGGCAACGGTTCGCCGGGCCATTTGGCGGGCGAGCTGATGATGATTCGCACCGGCGCACCCATGGTCCATATTCCCTACCGGGGCGGCGGTCCGGCCGTCACCGACGTGATGGGCGGCCAGGTGCCCTACCTGTGGGTGTCCATTCCGGCTGCAGCGCAGTTTGTCAAAGCGGGCAAGCTCCGCGCCTTGGCCGTGTCCACCACCAAACGCAGTTCTGCCTTCCCTGACGTGCCCACCATGCAAGAGGCTGGCGTGCCAGACTTTGAAGTGGACTCTTGGTACGCCATGCTGGTGCCAGCCAAAACGCCCAAGGCCATCATTGACAAGCTCAACAAGGCGTTGAACACCGTGCTGGCCGAGCCTGCTATCCGCGCGCAACTGTTAGAGCAAGGGGCTGAGGCCGTGGGCGGCACGCCCGAGGCGCTGGGCAAAACCATTGCCGCCGAATTGCCCAAGTGGGCCAAACTGGCCAAAGACGCCAATATCCGAGCCGATTGAAATGCAAGCAACTACCGCAAATTTGAAACACACTGACCTAGAGGCGCAAGCCGTGCTGCACGCCCTGGTGGCGCGCGCCCGCGCCGCCCAGCACATTGCCAACGGCTACGACCAGGCCCGCGTGGACGAGCTGGTGGCCGCTGCTGGCTGGGCCATCATCGAGCCCGCGCGCAACCAGGCCCTGGCCGAGCTGGCCGTGGCCGACACCGGCATCGGCAACGTGCCCGACAAGGTGCGCAAAAACTACCGCAAAACCTTTGGCCTGCTGCGCGACCTGCAAGGCGCCAAGTCGGTGGGCGTGATCCACGAGGACGCGGCCACCGGCATCACCGAGATCGCCCGCCCGGTGGGCGTGGTTTGTGCCATCACGCCGTCCACCAACCCGGCGGCCACACCGGCCAACAAAATCATCAACGCGCTCAAGGGCCGCAACGCCGTGATCGTGGCGCCTTCGCCCAAGGGCTGGGCCACCAGTGCGCGCTTGCTAGAGCACATCCACGCCGAGTTCGACCGCATTGGCGCCCCGCGCGACCTGGTGCAACTGCTGCCTGCGCCCATCAGCAAAGCCGCCACCTATGCGCTCATGGCCGCCTGCGATTTGGTGGTGGCCACCGGCTCGCAGGCCAATGTGCGCGCGGCCTATGCCAGCGGCACGCCGGCCTTTGGCGTGGGCGCAGGC
>CANGHQ010000220.1 GCA_947453585.1 Burkholderiales bacterium
ACACCTCAACACAAGGAAACACCAGCATGACCAAAGCCGCAAGCACTTCCACTCAAGCCCCATCTACCGCCAAAGTGGAGCCCGCAAAAACTCCGGCGCTCGCCCCCGCAGCAAAAAAGCGCCTAAGCGCCACAAATGCAGCGCCAGCACGCAAGCCCGCAGCCAAGCGGCCCGTGGCGGCTAAAAAAGCAGCGCCTGCGCGCACCGTGGCCGCAAAAACGGTCGCCAAGCCCAGCGCTGCGCCCGCCGCCAGCGTCAAGACAGCTGCCGCACCGACCGCAGCCGCAGCCTTGGCAGCAGTCAAGCTCGCCAAAGACAAGAAGCCAAAAATGGTGCGCGACAGTGTCACCATCCCCAAAGCGGAATACTTGGTGCTTGACGCCATGAAGCAGCGCGCCGCACAACTCAAGGTGACTGTTAAGAAAACGGAGCTGATCCGCGCCGGCATGAAGCACTTGGCCACCCTGCCAGACGCCGTTTTCCTGGCCGCGATTGCCGCCGTGCCCAGCCTGAAAACTGGGCGCCCAAGCAAAACCTAGGCGCTCAAAGCCTAGTCGATCAAGGCCGCGCGCACCCGGCCAGCTCGCTAGACCAGGTCAGGCGAGAGAACCGCCACCACCGACACCTCGGTAGCGGCCTCGCGCTCACGCAGGCGCAGCCACCACAGGCCGCCTTTCTTGATGCCGCATTCGGCTTGGCCCAGGCCCAGCAAGCGCGAAACGGTCTGACCGAGCGTGGGCTGGTGGCCCACCACCAGCACGCAGCCGCTAGCGGTAGGCCAGTGCACCAGCGCCAGCAAATCTTCCACGCCAGCCAAGGGTGCCAGGGCGGCGTGGGTTTTGTATTTGCGGTCAAGGGCCTTGGCTGTCTGGTCGGCCCGCACAGCGGGACTGACCAATACCTTGGTGCTGGCCGGTAACTGACGATCCAACCAAGCGCCCATGCGCTGTGCCTGTTTTTCGCCTCGGGGCGTCAGGGTGCGCAGCATGTCGTCGCCCACGAGTTCAAGGTCAATGGCTTCGGCGTGACGCCACAGCACCAGGTCCATGGTTCTATCCTTTGGCATTGGCTGCTTTCTCGGTGCCGTAGCGCGCCATCAGCGCGGCCTGCGCGCCGTGGCCCGCAGATGCACCATGGGACACCGCATGGTAACTGCCATCGGACGCCATATCCCAGGCATCCAGGCCGTCATGCAAATAGGCCAGCAGACATTCGTCCACCAGGCGCTGGCGCTGCGCAGGGTCGGTCACCGGCCAGGCCAGCTCCACACGGCGCACCATGTTGCGGTTCATCCAGTCGGCGCTGGACAAATACAGCGACTCTGCCGCCCCTTGGCGAAAGTAAAACACCCGTGAATGCTCCAAAAAGCGCCCGATCACCGAGCGCACCCGGATGTTGTCGCTCAGGCCCGGCACGCGCGCGGGCAACATGCACGCGCCGCGAACCAGCAGGTCAATCTCTACGCCCTGCTGCCCGGCGGCAAGCAAGGCCTCAATCAGCGCCACGTCGGTGAGCGCGTTCATTTTCAGCACGATGCGCGTGGACTGGCCTTTGGCCGCAGCCTTGGCCAGCTCGGTGATCTTGCGCAGCAGGTTCTTGTGCAGGTTAAAAGGCGCAATCCACATCTTTTGAAGGCGCGGCAAGCGGCTTTGACTGGCCAGGTGCACAAACACATGCTCCATGTCGAGCGTAAGCGCAGCATCAGCCGTGATGTGGCTGATGTCTGTGTACAGGCGCGCAGTGCGGGCGTTGTAGTTGCCGGTGGACAGGTGGCCGTAGCGTTTGAGCTTGTTGCCCTCACGCCGGGTTACCAGCAACATCTTGGCGTGGGTTTTGAGACCCACCACGCCGTAAACCACTTGCGCGCCAATCGACTCCAGCATCTCGGCCCAGTTGATATTGGCCTCTTCGTCAAAGCGGGCCTTGAGCTCCACCACCACCGTCACCTCTTTGCCCTTGCGCACCGCTTCGCGCAGCAAGTCCATCATGGCCGAGTCGGTGCCGGCGCGGTAAATCGTCTGTTTGATGGCGAGCACATCGGGGTCGTTGACGGCGGCACGCAAAAATGCCAGCAATCCGTCAAAGCTCTCAAAAGGCTGGTGCGAAACAATGTCGCCTTGTTTGAGCTGGCTAAAAATATTGGCAGCCAGGTCCATTTGCCGGGGAAAGCAGGCCTTGTAAGGCGCAAAGCACAAGTCTGGGCGATCGAGCAGGTCAATCATCTGCGTCAGGCGCACCAGATTGACCGGGCCCGAGACCCGGTACAAGGACAGCTCTGGCAAATCAAACTGCTTGAGCAAAAAGTGCGAAAGATGCTCCGAGCAGCCGGACGACACTTCAAGGCGCACCGCCTCGCCGTAGTGGCGGTGCACCAGCCCCAGGCGCAGCGCGGTACGCAGGTTTTGTACGTCGTCCTCGTCCACCGCCAAATCTGAGTGGCGCGTGACGCGGAACTGCGAAAACTGCTCGACCGTGCGGCCGAGGAAAAGTTCGTCCAAATGCGCGCGGATCACGCTGGTCAGGGCCACAAACACCGCCTTGCCCCCGGCGATTTTGTCAGGGAGGCGGATGATGCGCGGCAGCACGCGCGGCACTTTGACGATCGCGATTTCATTGCTGCGGCCAAACGCGTCGTGGCCTCCCAGGCGCACAATAAAGTTCAGCGCCTTGTTCGCCACCTGCGGAAACGGGTGCGCCGGGTCCAGCCCGACCGGGATGAGCAGCGGGCGCACTTCGCGCAAAAAATACTGCTTGACCCACAGGCGCTGCGCCGCGTTGCGGTCGCCGTGCGAGATGATTTTTACGCCGTGTTGCTCCAGCGCAGGCAGCAGCGATTCGTTGTACAGGGCGTACTGGCGCTGCACCAGGTGGTGCAGGGAGACCGACAGGCGCTGAAAGGATTCCACCGTGTAAGTGCCGTCCCGGTCATCGGCGCGCTGGGCCGTGAGATGTGGCTCGGCGCGCACTTCAAAAAACTCGTCCAGGTTGGAAGACACGATGCACAAATAGCGCAAGCGCTCGAGCACCGGCACGTCGGTGCGCGCCGCCCAGCTAAATACCCGTTCATTGAACGCCACCAGGCTGTGGTCGCGGTCAAGCAAATGGCTGCGCCCGGCGTCGTGAAAGGCCTTGGACGTCGTCCAATACGCCACGCTGTCTGAAGAACCATGTACCGTCATGAAAGCCACTTTCGAACGCAATTGCAAATCGCCCACTTTACGCTGGCGCGCACTGGCGCGACCAGCCAAGCATCAAAGACAGTTGAAATAAACACTAAAAATTTTGCTGAGCAGCGCAGCGCATCCGCCGGCAGCGGCGCCAACAGCATTGTGCATGTCGGTGCAAGCACCGCGCTGACCAGCCAGTCAGGCACCCAGAAAATGCTTGCGGTAGCGCGCCGGCAGGTCTGCGAGGCGCATCATCATGGGCAAATCCGCCGAGTTGAAATCGGGGTCCCAGGCAGGCGCGCCCAACACTTTGGCACCCAGGCGCAAATAGCCCTTGATCAAGGCAGGTGGCTCCACCGCCAGATTCAAGTCCAGGCGGTCGAGCGGCAAAGGCAGGCGCGGGCGTACTTGGTGTTCAATGGGCGCCAGATGCGTGGCTTGCACCTGGTGCCAGATGCTGGCCGCAGCGTCGCCACAGACCATGCCCTTGTGCAGCATGGGAATGCTGGCGCAGCCGATCATGGTGTCGAGTTGGTTGCGCGCCATAAACTCGGCCAAGGCGCTCCACAAAGCAAGGATTACGCCGCCATGGCGGTGGTCGGGGTGCACGCAACTGCGGCCGAGTTCGACCATGCGTTCGCGCAGGCCGCGCAGCCGGGTCAGGTCAAACTCGGTGTCGCTGTAGGTGCTGCCCACGCGCTTGGCCTGCACCGGCGTGAGCACGCGGTAGGTGCCTATCACCTGCGCGGTGGCTGTGTCGCGCACCAGCAGGTGCTCGCAGTAATTGTCAAACAGGTCGATGTCATGGCCCGGCAGCGGCGAGTTCAGGCGCGCGCCCATTTCTCCGGCAAATACCTCGTAGCGCAGTCGCTGCGCGGCGCGCACTTCGTCCTGGTGGCGGGCCCAAGACACGGCGATACCGCCCGGCGCTGGCCGGGCTGACTGGCCCATGGCGCGTGCAACCGAGATCGGCATGTGCGACGCGATACGCTCTTGGACAACTTCAAAGCTGCGCGACTGGCCCGAAAATTCCATACATCACTCCATCCATGCAGCGGCGCTGCGATAGCTTCAGAGTTTGCAAAAAACGCATGACAAAAATAAGTCTGAAATGTGAATATTTTTTGAAAGAATGACTGCGTAAAGCCCCTTTACGCAGTGACCTCGTTTGCCACGGTGGTGACGGCTACTCTGACTATCATGGCCT
>CANGHQ010000221.1 GCA_947453585.1 Burkholderiales bacterium
GAACTTGACGCCCACGCCATACTCGCGCTCCTCCAGGGTAACGGTAGAGCCCACACCCGTGCTGGAATACACCGGAATGAACAAGCGCCCGCCCGCCAGAAAGCTGGCCTCCTGGCCGCTGATGGCTATGATGTTGGGCTCGGCCAGCACCTTGACCAAGGTATCGCTCTTGTTGGCGTCCACCCGCAGGCTGTTGCCGTTTTCAGCCGTGATGCTGAAAATGCCGTTGCCACTGAACAGGTTGGACAAAATACCATAGGTCACGCCCGCTGTGGTAGCGGTGGCGTTGAAGCTCACACCCAGCCGCTCCAGCAACACTTTGGACACCTCGGCCACCTTGACCTCCAGCATCACCTGCTGGCCCTGGCTCACGCGCAGCAGGTTGACCACCTTGCCACCGCCGCCACCAGTGCCACCGGATGAGGACACGCTCACAGCGCTGCCAGCGGCCACACGTGCGTCGCCCGCCACCACGGGAATAGCCAAGCCGCGACCAATTTCGCGGATATAGGCGTTGGCAATGTCCTCCGCGTATTTAGCCCGCGATGCGCTGGAGACAAGGCCCGTCAAAATTACCGAATCAGCCGCCGGGTGCACCCGGATACCGGTCTCATCGGGCATGAGTGCACGTAACTTTTTCTCCATGCGCTCGGCGTCAATATTGACGTTGACGTCCACCACCATGGTGGCGCCGTCCTTGCGCCAAATCATCAGGTTGGTGGATCCGTAGTTCTTTCCAAGCATGTACAACTGCATGGGGTTGATCACTGAGATGTCCACGATCTCCGGGTTGCCCACCGAAATACGCTGGATGGCCGAAGGCATGCGCATCAGGCTGGATTTGCCAATGCTTAGATCCAAGGCCGAGCCGATAACCGACAGGTCCGTGCCTGTGGCTGCTGCAACCGGGGTGCTGGTGGTGGTGACTCCCTTGGTCACATCCACCTTTTTCTGCGCCCAGGCAGCGCCCGTCATACCGGCCATGGACGCCAGCAGCACGCTGCTGGCAAGCAAGACGGTAGCCGACAGTTTTCCAATCATGGATTGTTGAGAACGTATTTTCATCGTAGCCCCTCAGAAGTTCGAATTAGCTTTTTGCACGCCGCGAATAATTTCCACCTGCTCGCCCGCTGGTGCTGCAGATGCGGTGGGTGTTACCGCACCACTGGCTTTCTTGGAAGCGGTTTTTGCTTTAGGCTTGGGCGCGCTGGCCGCGTTGGGCGTTTGCGCAGCACTAGACGCCGCTGACGAAGGTGCGGGCGCGGCAGGTGCCTCTAAGGTGCCCATCAAATCGTTGCGGGTAACGCCCACCGTCTTGACGGCTGCGGTGTCGAGCGAATTGCGCAGCGCCATGGACAAAGTACCAATGCTGCGGGCCAGGTCGATCATTTCGGCCTGGCGCGGGTCAACTTCCAAGGTCACGGTAGACACCACCTTGGGCTTGGTCTGGTCGCGTTTGTCGTCTTGCGCTGTGGCCAGCACCAAAATATTTTCCAGCACGATCTTGGACAGGGTCTGGTCCTTGCTGTCATGGGTGTTGACCATGATGTCCACCCGGCTGCCCGGTCGGATATAGCCCGCCACCCCCACAATCTCATTGGCCTGGATGCTGATGGCGCGCTTGCCTTCGGCCAGTACGGAGGAAAGTCCGCCCGTGGCACCCTCGCGCGCCAGCTTGGCCTCCAAAATGGGCTCACCGGTAAATATCTGGGTCGAGGCCACCCGGCCCTGGGTCTTTTTCAGGTCTTTGATCGCGCCGGAAGGAACCGAACCCGAAGGCCATGCGATAACTTGCAGCGAGCCCTCGCCCAGCACCGTCCCAGGGTCGACGTCCCGGGAGGCTACGACGATTTTGGTGGTGTTTTCCGCCAACTGGCCGATCCACCGGGTCGCCAGCCAGACTGCGAGCAGCCCCGCGAGCACGGACGTAGCGATCATGATTAACGCGCGTTTACTTTTCATTTTTAGCCTTCCTTGTATCTGTCCACATCACGTGCAACTTAAAAACTCAACAACGCCGGGTGGCCGCTTTGACGCCAAAAGCCGTAGCCCGCCACACCCAGGGCAAAGGCCAACGCATAAGGCATGCGCAAAGCAGTTTGCGTGGTGGGATCAAAGCGCTCCCGCGCTCCGTCAGTAGATAGCGCGCCTTCCAAAATTCGACGCATATTGGCCCACACCGTCGCGGTCCTGCGGCGCGCCAGCGTTATCAAGACACCCATCAAGCCGCCGCAAGCCGCAGTGCACAGCGCCACACCCAGCACTTCCGCCGGCCCGACAAACGCACCCAAGGCGGCGAGTAACTTAACGTCCCCCGCGCCCATGGCGCCTGCCAGGTACAGCGGCAAAAACAAGCCCAAACCCACGAAGGCCCCAAGCAAGGCCTGCATGCCGCCCAGCGCACCCGGAAAGTAGCCAAACATGCCCTCGCGCCCATTGGCCGGACCGGTGGCATTCAGTACCAAACCGGCTAGCAGCGTCAGCAGCACCAAGACATTGGGGATACGGTTTTGCAAAAGGTCCGTCTCCAACGCCATGACCAAGCTCAGGGCGAGAGAGGCAAAGCACCAAAGTTGCCAACTTGCGGGGGTTAGATTCAATAAATTTGACATGGCGCTCGAGAGATAACCTGACTTGTTGCGGTCGGGGTTAGAGCGCCTTGGCAAGTCGCCAAAACGCCCTAACCCCGGACAGGGCCTTACACGCAGAGAGCGCCTTTTGGCGTTGCGACACAGTCCTTAACTTTCAGGAAAAGGGTGTTTAAATTAGTACCTATCGTGCCAACCGTAACGATGATGGCCACCGCAATGAGTCCGACCATCACGCCGTATTCCACCGCTGTTGCGCCCTCTTCGTCTTGTGCAAATTTGCGAATACCGTTGTAAAGATTTTTCATAAAGTCTTTCAAGTGAGTTAAAAAAAGCGCGCCAAAACAGCCCGCTAAACCGTGCGCCATCCCCTTCTGTTGCAAATGCCGCCATGGCGTTGAAAACAACTTGCGTTGCCAGCACCTAAGTGGTCCAACAGCCCTGAGATCGCGTTGGTGAATTAGGCCTAGTGCCCCCACTTGTGTCCGTGATCCTGCTCAGTTTTTCGCTATGACCGGAGCGCTGAGTAGAGGTGCGCACCCTGAACCCGCGTGCTTGTTGACCGATGTCACTTTCTGGCCTGCGTGCGTGACGGCATATCAAACACAGCCGGGCGTGCCCCCGGTCATGGCCTGAAAATTGCAGGCCTCAAGGCAAACAGGCAAAGCTCTACATTCGACGCAGCAAACCCCTTCTACGAGCCCCCAAACCATGGCCCATTCAGACCTTCTCTCCCCAAAAGACCTCGTGGAAACTTTTTTGCGCACCATCATGGTTCCCGACCCGGTGGGGGCACGCGCCTTTGTGTCGCCCGCGCTGCGCATCCGCTTTACCGGCGGGCGCGAAATGCGCGACCCCAGCGAATGCAGCGCCTTCAACGCCACGCGCTACGCCTGGGTCAAAAAGCGCTTTGAGCAGACCGACATGGTGGACGGTGCCACAGCGCTTGACGCCATCGTCTACAACATTGGCACCCTCTACGGCGCCTGGCCTGATGGCACCTTGTTTGAGGGCAACCGCTACGTAGACCGCTACGTGGTGCAAGGCGGCCTGATCGTGCAAATGGACGTGTGGAACGACAGCGCTGAGTGGATGCTGGTGCGCGCCGGCTTGGCCGCCCCCTGGCCGGTGGCCGCAGGAGCGCAGGCATGACGCCCCAAGACCCGTTTGCGCCCATTGCCACCAGCGGCCGTTTTGACTACGAACCCATCACCCAGCGCCCCGACTACTGCTGGCCCAACGGCGCACGCCTGGCCGTCTACCTGGGCTTTAACGTGGAACACTTCGCCTTTGGCGGCGGCCTGGGCGCGGCCATTGGCCCGGCATCACCCCAGCCCGACGTGCTGAACTACGCTTGGCGCGAATACGGCAACCGCGTGGGCGCCTGGCGCTGCCTCGAACTCTTTGACCAGCTCGCGCTGCCCACCGGCGCGCTCATCAACACCGCGCTCTACGACCACTGCCCCGAACTGGTGCAGGCCCTGGTGCAGCGCGGCGACGAACTCATTGGCCACGGCCACAGCAACGCCATGCGCCAGTCTGATTTGCCTGACGACCAGGAGCGCGCCCTGCTCTTGGGCTGCCGCGAACGCATGCAGCAGCACAGCGGCACGGCGCCTGCGGGCTGGCTCTCGTCCTGGATTTCTGAGAGCCCGGTGACGCCCGACCTGCTGGCCGAAGAAGGCTATGCCTACACCCTGAACTGGGCCCACGACGACCAGCCCACACCCATGCAAACGCGCAGCGGCAAGGCACTCTGGTCCATCCCCTACCCGCAGGAGCTCA
>CANGHQ010000222.1 GCA_947453585.1 Burkholderiales bacterium
ATGATGGTGTCGTAGGCGTTGAGCAGCGGGTCGGTCTGCGTCTCGGCCAGCAAAATGCCGTCGGTCATCAGCTTGACGGACGCATCGCGCGACAGCCGGTCTTGAAAGCGCACCTTAAAACCAACCACCTCGCCCAGCGGCGTCTTCAGCTCTTCGGCAATCCGCTTGGCCACGCTGCTGGCCGCAATGCGCCGCGGCTGCGTGTGGCCAATGAGTTTGCCGCGCGGCGCGGGCCGACCGTCCGCCAGCGTGGTCGGGTAATTGCACAGGCCCCGGCCCATCGCCAGCGCGATCTTGGGCAGCTGCGTGGTCTTGCCCGAGCCGGTTTCGCCACAAACAATGATGACCTGGTGCGCAGCCAACGCGGCCATGATTTCCTCGCGCCGGGCGGAGACGGGCAGATTTTCGGGGAAGTCGATGTGCAGGGGGGTGGGGGAATGGGGGGCGTTCACCGGGGGATTATCCCAGCGTGGGGCATGCGTACTAGTTGCAAAGCCACTTCGGAATCGGCAGCAGCCTATTGGGCTGATTCAACGCCGAGTTACGCCGCAGCGCGCTTGCGCGTAGTCTCGCTTGATGGTGCAGTCAAATTCTGTTCCACGGTCTGGCGAAGCGCCGCGTTGATCCGCGACTGGTAGCCAGCCCCCTGCGCCTTGAAGAAGGCCAAAATATCAGCATCCAACCGAACCGAGGTGAGCACCTTGGTGGGCGCAGCCTGCGGCCCCCGTCCGCGCTTGAGCACTGGCGCGCCCAGCATGTTCTCAGTCCAAGCCGGATTGTCGGGGTCGGCCACCTTAGCCGATGTTTTCTTTGGCAACTTGGCGGTAGTAGCGAGCTTCATGTTTTTCTGCCTTTCGCAATGAAATGACGTGCGGCCCGTCCGGACGCTCGGTGTAAACCATCACAACCACAATACCCCCCAGAAGACCGAAGCAAACCAGGCGCTCCTCACCGTAGTTTTGCCTTTTGTCCTCGCGGGTTACCGTGAAGTGGTCCCAGATCGCCTCACAGGCAAGGAAGTCAAGCCCGTGGTTCTTGATGTTCTGCTTGCGCTTGGGTTCGTCCCAGGTGAGCATGGTAAATTGTATTTACAAAATACTTGAATGGGAAGCGCGATTTGAAGCGCTCGGCGTGTGACGAGGGTCGCAAAATCTTGAGATTTCTGACCTTCGGTCCAATCTGGCGGCCCCGCTGACGTTGCGCTGCGGATAGCGCCTTAGTTCGGTGGCTTTGCGTCGCCGGTTTTCACCGGGTTTGCCCTTCAATTTTCTTGTCTATCGGTTCGGGGCTGAGCCGACGCGAAAAGGATAGCATGGATACCCGAAATCATTGTCACGTTGATGATTTTCCCAAGTCGGCATTTGACGATTCGTAATCACTCGATTACACTTTCGCGATGGTGTAGGCGGTAAATTGCCTTGATGAGTTTTCCCACTGGCTAAAGTGGCTTGAAGGATGGCGCCACCCGCCTGCTCCTCATCAAGCGCTTGCGCAAGGTTCAGCTCGGCAACTTGGGGGACGTGCAAGCGGTGGGCCAAGGCGTCTTTGAGATGCGGGAACACTTTGGCCCTGGCTGGCGTATGTGCTACATCCAGCGGGGCAGCACTTTGATCGTGATGCTGGGCGGCGGCGACAAGTCGTCACAGCAAGGCGACATCGACAGGGCTATCCAACTTGCCAAGTCTTTAGAGGATTGAACCATGACCAAGAAAATCAAAATTTCTGAGATTCCCGAGTTTGATGCAGCCGAATACCTTACTACCGGCGAGGATGTGGCTGCCTACCTCACGACCATTCTTGAGGAAAACGACGCAGCGCTGCTGGCCGCCGCGCTGGGTGATATTGCCCGAGCGCGGGGTATGACGCAGGTTGCGAAAGACTCGGGCATCACGCGGGAGGCTTTGTACAAGGCGCTTCGACCCGGCAGCGAGCCGCGTTTCGATACGGTCAGCCGTGTTTGTGCAGCGCTGGGAGTGCGGCTGGTGGCTCAACCGTTGGAGGCTTAATCGCCGTTTGGAGGTGCCACCGATGTGCAGGGTAGAAGGCATGGCCATGATTATCCCCCAGCACCCAGATTCACGGTTTCACATAATCATGTGAAGTCGTGAATCTGGGTGGTACACTCAACTCCTATTCGATTAGGAGCATGGGCATGTCCAACCTCACTATTTCCTTAGATGACCAACTGATCAAACAAGCGCGCATCCGCGTCGCGCAGCAAGGCACTTCGCTGAGCGCCAAAGTGCGCGAGCTCTTGCAGCAATATGTCAACGGAACTGACGACGCCACCAAGCGTTTGCGCGAAGAAGCCACTGCCAATCTCATGCTGGCTATTGAGAACGCCACGCTGGCAACTCACGCACCCCTGCCTTCTCAAGAAGCATCTCCTCATAAAACCCTGCGCGAAGAACTTTATGCCGAGGACTTTCGGGCCAATGACCGCAACGCGACCCGTCCGAGCAAAAACCCAGCGCAGCAGGCCAAAACGTGAGCGTTTTTTTTGACACCAACGTTTTGGTTTACTGCACCGACACCACGGCACCAGAAAAGCAGGCCATTGCCAGAACACTGGTTTCACAAACCAGCGCTACCGGTGATGCTTTGGTGAGCACCCAAGTGCTGATTGAGCTGTTCAATGTGCTGACCCGCAAACAACAAATGCCGTCCGCACACGCCAAAGCACTGGTGATGGCTTACACGCACTGGACCGTAGTGCCCAGCGATGTGTCGCTGGTTACGACTGCCATTGAAAAATCGATGCAACACCAGCTTTCCATTTGGGACGCCATGGTGATTGAGGCGGCCATGCGCGGCGGCGCGCACACGCTGTTCACGGAAGACCTGAACCACGGACAGCGGTTTGAATCACTTACCGTGGTGAATCCGTTTATTTCTGTAGCGCTCTAACTCTTTGCAAACCATCACAAGGACACCGGGCTCTTTGTCAAATCTCCCCCTCGGAGTACCCCGATTCCCGTTGATGGCGAATGCGGGCCACTAGCACCAGATCGCGCGCCTGGTCGAATTCATAACGTGCCAGATAGCCGCTGCGCTTGCGCGAAATGATGAGTTCGCGCAGGCCGCCCTCCACCGGTCTTCCGATGCCGGGCTGGTGGGTCAACACGTTCAAGGCGTCTAGGATGAAATCCAGCAAGCCGCCGGTCATTGGATCATCGGACCCCGCCAGAAACTCCTCCAGCCGAAGCAGGTCGTCAAATGCGGCTTGGCTCAGAAATACGCGCGCCATGGCCTTTAGCCCAAGGGCGTTGGGGCAAGGTCTTGCGGCTTGGTTTGCAAGCCTTTGCGGTGTTTGGACAATTGAGACAAATAGGTGCGGACGTCACCCAGTTCGTGGCCTAATCCGCTGGCTTTCATGTCGCTCAATGCGACGTGCGACTCCTGCACAAACGCCTCACGCAGCCGTGTGCGTTGCACCGAGTCGGCCAGGGTTTGCACCATGAATGCGTGCAGGCTGATGCCGGCGTTCTGGGCGTTGATTTCAAGCTGCGTTTTGAGCGCGGCGGGCAATTTCAAGCTGGTGGGTTTGCTTGCGAGGCTGGTGGTGGCCATGGATTGCTCCCATTCGTAAGGTAGTCAAAAGTTGCTACCTTTTAAATTTAACACAGCAACATGGTCGGCGCGGCCTACGGCCCCAGTCCGTGCTTGAGCACCGGCACAGTCACTCCGCCAGAGGCGCCCACCCCGCTTTCGGTACATTAGCCGGTAAACAACCCACCCTTTCGCCACACCACCACCCATGACCTCCGTCTTCAATTTCACCTTCGTACCCTGGTTTCGATCGGTGGCGCCTTATATCCACAAGTTTCGCAACCAGACTTTTGTGGTCGGCATTGCGGGCGAAGCGGTGGCGGCGGGCAAGTTGCCGCATCTGGCGCAAGACCTGGCCATGATCCAAAGCATGGGCGTCAAAATTGTGCTGGTGCACGGTTTTCGGCCCCAAGTGAACGAGCAATTGCAGGCCAAGGGCCATGTGCCCAAGTATTCGCACGGCATCCGCATTACCGACGAGGTGGCGCTGGACTGTGCGCAAGAGGCTGCGGGCCAGCTGCGCTACGAGATTGAGGCGGCGTTTAGCCAGGGCCTGCCCAATACGCCCATGGCCGACTCCACGGTGCGGGTGATTTCGGGCAACTTTATTACCGCGCGGCCCGTGGGCATTGTGGACGGGGTGGATTTTCAGCACTCGGGCGTGGTGCGCAAGGTGGACACGGCGGGCATCAGCAAGGTGCTGGACATGGGCGCCCTGCTGCTGCTCTCGCCGTTTGGTTTTTCGCCCACCGGTGAAGCTTTTAACCTGACCATGGAAGAAGTCGCCACCTCGGTGGCCAC
>CANGHQ010000223.1 GCA_947453585.1 Burkholderiales bacterium
GGCCACGCCCCGCACGCTGGCCCAAACGCGCGGCACCAGCGCCGCGCCGAAGAAATGCCGCCGCTGCGCCCACTGCGCGCCTTGCCCAAACCCAGGCCAGCCACTGCGGCCCAGCACGCGGGCCCACCAGGCATGGGCCAGCGCAACGGCCAAACACGCGGCCAGCAGCGCACCGTAGTCCGTCCAGCCCCACAAATCGCCTTGCTGCAATTGCACCGCCACCCCGCCAATCGCCGCCAAGGCCAGCCACGCAAGCGCGGGCGTGCGGGAATTAACAACAGAATTGGCAAGCGTCATGGGCCGATCTTATCGACCAGGCATACGCACAAGCGCCTTGCTCAATTGCCGTCCAAGCACCGCCGCGATCGGCCCCGCCGTCGCCTACCTGGGTGACAATGCAGGGCGCGCTGCACCCAGTGCGGCGCTAATTCAAACGAACCGCTTTCCACCCTTTTTGCCCGGACCCCATTGCCATGAACATTTACGACACCCTCGCCGCCCTGAACATCACCCTGCCCCCGGTGGCCACGCCCGCTGCGGCCTATGTGCCTTTTGTGCAGACCGGCAACCTGGTTTTCTTGAGCGGCCACATTGCCAAAAAAGACGGCAAAGTCTGGGCTGGCCAGTTGGGCGCCACCATGGAAACCGCCGAAGGCAAGCTCGCCGCACGCGCCATCGCCATTGACCTTCTGGGCACGCTGCACGCCGCCGTGGGCGACCTCAACCGCGTCACGCGCATCGTCAAACTCATGTCCCTGGTCAATTCCACCGGCAGCTTTACCGAGCAGCACCTGGTGACCAACGGCGCGAGCGAATTGATTGGCGAGATCTTTGGTGCCAAGGGCGCCCACGCCCGCAGCGCCTTTGGCGTGGCGCAAATCCCCATGGGTGCGTGTGTGGAGATTGAGATGATTGCCGAGGTCGCGGCTTAAAGCCTGCGCAGTTCGGTAGGTGCGGGCAGCCCCAAATCCCGCAACCGCCCATGAGCGGCGCCGTTTTCGTCAAACGGCAACTGCTGTTTGGCTTGCAAATAGTGGTGGGTGTAAACGTCCAGATAGGCCTCCAGCGTCTGGGCGGCATGGGCTTCCCCTGCCAACTCCAGACACAGGGCTGCGACCTCGCTGGTGCAAAAGTGGTCGTCGCGGCGCGAGCGGCGCAACTGGTAGCGTGAAATCTGCGCGGGCTCCAGGCTCAGCACCGGCAGCGCGTCCAGGTAGGGGCTTTTGCGAAACATCTTGCGCGCCTCGGCCCAGGTGGCGTCTAGCAAGATGAACAGCGGGCGTTTGCCGCATTGGCTATTCGCCTCCTGCGCCACCGCGTGCACCACGCGCTCAGAATCCACAAACTCCCCCGGAAACACCACATAGGGTTGCCACTGCGGGTCGGCCAGCAGCGCCAAGAGCGCGGGATCGGTTTCGGTGCGCGCCCAGCCAAAGGCAAAGGTGTCCGGCACCACATCGGCAATCAGCCAGCCGGTGTTGCTGGGTTTGAGCGGCTCAATATCGGCCATCAGCAGGCAGATGCCCGCCCGCGTGGCTACCGAGGGGCGCAGCGCACACATGCAGTGGCTGGGCACCAGCCGACAGCCGGGGCAACGCTCGCCCTTGATACCGCCGCGCGCCATAAAGGGCTTGGAACTGCGCGCCAGACGGGCGGCGCGCAGGCGGGATACGGCGTGGGGTGGGGGCGAGGCGGCGGGAACGGTGACGGGCATGGGCACCGAGGGTACACGCCGCGTCGGCGCGCAAGCCCGCCTCAGGCCGGTTGTGTGGGCGTAGCACCTTCTGGCCAGCGCACGCTGCCCCGGTAGGCGTGCCAGGTGGCGTGCCCCAGCCAGGGGCCCACCAGCAGCAAGCCTGCGCCCCAGGGTAAAAGCGCAAGCAGCACCAGGGCGGTCAGCAGCACGCCCCACAAAATCATGACGCCCAGGTTGGTAAACACTACCTGCAAGCTGGTGATAGCCGCAGAGATGGCGTCGGTATCGCGGTCCAGAATCATGGGGATGGACACTGCGGCCGTAGCAAACACCAGGCCGGCAAAGCCGCTGCCCACGATCAGGTAGGCCACCAAAAACTCCCAGTTGTCGGCGTTGAAAACCGCCTCAATCACACCCGTGGTCGATGGCATGCCGGTGTTGAAGAACACCGCAAACACCACCAAAGACGCGCGGCCCCACAGCAATTCGAGGACGATCAGCACCAAGACCAGCAGGCCCATGCTGCGCAGGTTGGTACGCCAGCAGGTCAGCGAATGGCCCAGCTGCGGGGTTCGCCCAACCTCGTGGCAGCGGCTCACATCGTACAAACCCATGGCCAGAAACGGCCCGACCAGCAAGCAGCCCGACGCCATAGAGATGACATATTCCGGCGAATTGCGAAACACCGCGCCCAGCAACACCGCCATGGCCCAAAAACACAAGCCATAAAAAAGCGCGATGCCTTTGGCCTGGCGCACATCCTGCCAGCCGCGCCCTAGCCAGACCAAGGGGTCACGCCACTGCAGCACGGCAATTTCATTGCCCAGCGTGAAGGGCGGCGGCGGCTCGTAGGGCGCCGGTGCGGCGTCCAAAGGTTCGGGGTTGGCGTTCATCGCGCCCAGCTTAGGCGCCAATACCCCTGCTCGCAATGCGGGAAATCACCGATACAGCGTTAGCACCGGCGTATCCCGCCGCACAAGAGTTGGCTATTCTCAATCCGAAGCCGGATTTCGGTGTGCCGTTTTTGGAAATTTGCGCTCGCTATGGAGCCTTGCCCAACATCAATCTAGAGCACCAAGATCGAATCGAATCTGTGAACGGACATCGTCTAATTCACACTAATCGACGTGTATTGGGTTATTTCCTCAATCCACAAAACGCAAAGTATCTCCACATTGAATGTGACCCGCCTTTACCACCTCCGCGTAAACGCCCGCACAAGGAAGTGTCCCAAAGTCGCCTAAGTCACACATATTTTGTTCGGCTATCGCTCGAAGAATTCCGGGGTCTCGGGGTAAATCATCTTGGGCCAAGGTCACACTGATGCACCTAGGGCATGGAATAGTGATTCGCAACACCAATTCGCTTCCAATTGCGATGGCTCGACCCACCCATGAATTTTCAATAAATGGTTCAGCGCCTGACTGAATGACCAAATTCGGCCGAAACCGGCGCTCATCAAAACGGCCCTGTGGGTATATTTTTTGCAAATGGTTGATCGTTGTCGAAGCAATCAGATGCACACATCCGTAATCAAAAAAGGCTCCCGCCGGGGAACCACCGGCTAGCGGGAACTCGGTCACTTCACTCATCGCGCCTCCCAGCGTCCCGACAGGCACCTCAATCAAAAGACCGGGCGGTGCCGTGCTCATGAGTTTTAACTTGCGCTCGAACACTGCCGAAATTCGCTCCTCTATATCCAAGTCGTCTGTGGCCAGTGTCTCGCCAGTAGGCATATTGATGTGCAGATGCGGCACCTGGGCGCTAGGATCAGGTTCTGAAACGAAATGCGGGTGATAGTTCAATAAACTTTCCGCCCATTTGCGCACAACGGCCGTTCGATTGGATTCCTCGTTCACGAAAGCGTAAACGCGATCTCCAGCCAAACCTCTGTCAGACACGAATACGGACTGAAGTTTTTCTCCTGCCATGGATTTGACGGGATAGCGCCAAATTGACTGCACTGAATCAAGGGCCTCGCCATTTATCTCAGAGGCTGTTGTAACCCCGGGGCTACCTGACGCGACAAATGAACCTTGGGAATCAGGCTCTGCATTTTTTCGCGCCCCTAGCAACTTCTGCCTACCCGAATGGGTTAAATATTGCATGCCTGCATCAAGATTATTACTGCGCCCATAGTGATAAGCCAGGGTGGCGATATGGTCGTCAATCGAAGCGTGGTACAGCGCTTCAATCGCAACCCCAATTCGCTCATGTAATATTTTGCGTCGTTCAATCAACAAGGTGTTGTAGGCAACATCCTGCGTTAAGGCACTCTTGAAGATGTAACCTTTTTCACCCATCACAGATTTCTCATAGATGAACTCGCCCAACTGCAGATCCTTGAGCCGATTTTCCAGCTTCGCAGGTGAACTTTCAGTTACCGCCTCAATCAGTGAGATTGAAAACTCTCTTCCTATCACGGCAAGTGTTTGCAGTATCTCTTTGGCATAGGCTGGAAGTCTGTCTATACGTGCTGCCAAAATCGCCTGAACAGACGATGGAATATCTAAGGAAGGTCTGCACAAGTCATCCCCACAGCCCTCTTGTGCGTTAAGTATCGATGAACCAAATAAGCCTCGCCACCACAGGATTTGAGCTGGCCACCAAAGTCACGCGAAAGCGTGAGCTGCTGGCCCAAATGGATGCCGTTA
>CANGHQ010000224.1 GCA_947453585.1 Burkholderiales bacterium
ATGCTGGCATGTTTGGTGTGGGGCTGGGTCAACCCCTGGCTGGCGCGCACGGGCTGGCGCGCCGAGCAGCTCATGGCCTGGGGCCTGCCTGTGCACATTGGGCTGTTGCTGCTCATGGCCACTGCGGGCAGCAGCGTGGGCGAATTCTCAGGCTTGGTGTGGACGCTGTTTTGCGTGAGCGGCACGGTGGGCACGCTGGCGCAACCGGCCATTGGCATGGCCTTTCCGTCGGCGTTGGCGGGGCGCGCTTTGTCGGCCTTTAACTTGTTGATTTTTAGCGGTGTCTTTGCCGTGCAATGGGGTGTGGGCTTGCTGATTGATGGATTGCGCAAGCTGGGTTGGACTGCGCCTGGCGCATACCAGGGCGCGATGGGTGTCTTTGCTGTCTGCCTGCTTTGGACCTATGTGCATTTGCTGCGGGCAAAGAAACGATAATCAGGTTCCTTCCCCCTTAGCAGCCTCCAGCCTCCAGCCTCAGCCCATGACCATCGGCATTCTGATCATCGCCCACGCACCACTGGCCAGCGCGCTGCGGGCTTGCGTGTTGCATGTGTTTCCCGAGGTCGAACACAGCCTGTGTGCGCTGGACGTAACCGCCAACGAGCCGCCCGAGGACACGCTCGCCACCGCGCGCATCATGGTCGATCAACTGGACGCGCCAGGCGTACTGGTGCTGACCGATGTGTTTGGCGCCACCCCCTGCAACGTGGCGCAAAAGCTGGTGGATGGCGTGCATTCCAAGCTGGTGGCCGGTGTCAACCTGCCCATGTTGTTGCGCACCGTCAATTACCGCCAAGAATCTCTTGATTTGTTGGTCGCGCGCGCGCTGGCCGGCGGTTCGCAGTGCATCATGCAGGTCGCCGTGTCTGCGCCATTGAACCAAACCAAGAAGCCCCATGATCCAATCCACCACGACCATCATCAATAGACTGGGTCTGCATGCGCGTGCTTCGGCCAAGCTGACCAAGCTGGCGGGCAGCTTTCCCTGCGACATCTGGGTCAGCCGCGGCGAGCGCCGGGTCAACGCCAAAAGCATCATGGGCGTGATGATGCTCGCCGCCGGTTTGGGCTCCGAGATCGTGCTGGAAACCGAGGGCGAGCGCGCCCAAGAAGCGTTGGACGCCATGCTGGCCCTGATCGCCGAGCGTTTCGGCGAAGGCGAATAAGTTCCACCGCCGCGCAGACATGACTTTTTCCATCCACGGATTGGCCGTTTCACGCGGCGTGGCCATTGGCCGCGCGGTGATGGTGGCGTCTAGCCGGATGGATGTGGCGCACTACTTTATCCAGCCCAAAGAAGTGGTGGCCGAAATAGCCCGCGCGCGCGCGGGCCGCGACGCCGTGGTCGAGGAGCTGTACCGCCTGCAGGAAAGTATTTCCCACATGGGCCCCAAAGAGGCGCCCCACGAACTCAACGCGCTGCTAGACGTCCACCTGATGCTCTTGCAGGACGAGGAACTGGTCAGCGGTGTCAAGGGCTGGATCACCGAGCGCTTGTATAACGCCGAGTGGGCGCTGACCACCCAGCTCGAGGTGATCTCGCGCCAGTTTGACGAGATGGAGGACGCCTACCTGCGCGAGCGCAAGGCGGACCTGGAGCAGATTGTGGAACGCGTCTTGCGCGCCATGCGCGGTGTTGCCTCGCCCATCGTGGCGCCCGCGCGCAGTGCGCGCCGCCAGTCGCAGCAAGACCTGCTCTTGGGCGACACAGTGGATGTGCCGCTGGTGCTGGTGGCGCATGACCTGTCGCCAGCCGACATGCTGCAGTTCAAGCAAAGCGTGTTTGCTGGATTTATCACCGACGTGGGCGGCAAAACCTCGCACACCGCCATCGTGGCGCGCAGCATGGACATTCCGGCCGTGGTGGGTGCGCGCACCTGCAGCCAGTTGGTGCGCCAGGACGACTGGATCATCATTGACGGCGACGCCGGTGTGGTCATCGTGGACCCTTCGCCCATCATCCTGGCCGAATACGGTTTTAAAAAGCGCCAGGTAGAGCTTGAACGCAGCCGCCTGTTGCGCTTGCTCAATACGCCAGCCGTCACCATGGATGGCGAAAAAGTGCAGCTCCTGGCCAATATCGAGATGCCCGAGGATGCGCAAGCCGCCCTGCAGGCCGGCGCCCTAGGCGTGGGCCTGTTTCGCAGTGAGTTTTTGTTCATGGGCCGGCGCGGCCACTTGCCCGACGAAGAAGAACAGTTCCAGGCCTACAAGCGCGCGGTAGAAGGCATGCAGGGCCTGCCGGTGACCATTCGCACGGTGGACGTGGGCGCGGACAAGCCGCTCGACAGCAGCGTGCACGACGCCGCCCACCTGAACCCCGCGCTGGGCCTGCGCGCCATCCGCTGGAGCCTGGCTGACCCCGAGATGTTTCTCACCCAGCTGCGCGCCATATTGCGGGCGGCGGCTTTTGGCCAGGTGCATTTGCTGGTGCCCATGCTGGCGCACGCCAGCGAAATCCACCAGACCCTGGCGCATATTGCGCAGGCGCGGCGCACGCTGGACAAGCGCGGCCAGGCCTATGGCCCGGTGCAGCTCGGAGCGATGATTGAAATCCCGGCCGCAGCCCTGACGCTTAAATTATTTTTGAAGTACTTCGACTTTTTGTCGATCGGCACCAATGACCTGATTCAGTACACGCTGGCCATTGACCGGGCGGACGAGTCGGTGGCGCATTTGTACGACCCGCTGCACCCGGCGGTGCTGCAGCTGGTGGCCGCCACCATTGCCGAATGCCGCCTGCAAGGCAAGGGCGTGAGCGTGTGCGGCGAAATGGCCGGCGACGTGGGCCTGACCCGGCTGCTGCTGGGCCTGGGCTTGCGCAGTTTTTCTATGCACCCGGCGCAGATTTTGGCGGTCAAGCAAGAAATCTTGCGCTCTGACACCACGCGCCTGGCGCCCTGGGCGCAGCGCGTGCTGCAAGCGGAAAACCCGGCGCTGGAGATGGTGGCCAGCACCTGAATCCAGGCCTTGTTCAGGGCGCCGCGCGCGACCCCAGCCAGGCGGCGCCCACAATCAGCGCTGCGGCCAGCACAATCGACGCACTCGGCCACTCGGCGCGCAGCCACAGCAAACCCAGCGTGGACAGCAGCGGCGTCAAAAAAGACAGCAACCCGATCTGGCGCGGGTCCCCCCGTTTGAGCGCCGCGTCCCACAAGTAAAACGCACCGCCCAGCGGACCCAGACCCAGCAGGGCGAGAAGCAGCAAGTCGCCCGTGCTGAGTGCCACCGCTGGCTCCAGCAGCACGTGGCACAGCAGCGACAACAGGCCCGAGGCTAGGCCAAACACCCCGATAGACGCAGTAGGAAACGGCGCCACGCGTTGGGTGAGCAGCGAATAACTCGCCCAGACAAAGGCCGACGCCCCGGCCGGTATATAGCCCCAGGCAAAACCGCCGGCGCCCGCATCAGCGCCTGCCCCGCCTGCGGCCCCCAAAATCGCCAGCGCCGCCCCGGCAAAGCCCACCAGCGCTGCCACCACATGGATGGCACGCAGGCGGGTATGCGGCAAAAACACGGGTGCCAGCAAGACCATGCCCAGCGGCCAAAGGTAGTTCACCAGATTGGCCTGCACGGGCGGCGCGTGGCGCAGCGCGATAAAGAGCAAAAAATGAAAACCAAACAGGCCGTAAACCCCCAGCGCCAATGTGCGGGCGGGCAGGCGCAGGCTGCGCATCGCCTGCTGGCGTGCAGCGCTGGCCGGGGCGCTGCGCAGCAGCTGCCAGGCGGTCAGGGCCAAGCCTAAGGCGCTGCCAGCCAGCAGGCCCAGGCCGGTCAACAGAAAAGGTGGCACCTCGCGCAGCGCCACGCCCAGCGGGGCCAGCGTGCCCCACAGGGCGATGGCGCCCAGGGCCAGCAGGGCGGCGCTGCGGTTTGGCGCGCTGGGGGTGAGGGGGGCGCCGGGCGTTTGAACGTCTTGGCTCATGCCGGGCGTTGGTCGGTGCTTGGCCGCTGCCACAGGTTGATTCCGCCATCGACCGCGTGCTGGTCAATCGCGGCCAGCTCTGCGCTGGAGAACTGCAGGTTTTGCATGGCCCCGGCCACATCCACAATCTGCGCCGGATTGCTGGCACCGATCAGCGCGGACGTGACGCGCGCGTCGCGCAGCACCCAGGCCACGGCCATTTGCGCCAGCGTCTGACCGCGCGCCTGGGCGATGTCGTTGAGCGCGCGCGCGTGGCGCAGGTTTTGCGCACTCAGGTGCTCGGGCGTGAACGAGCCGCCGCCGGGCCGGTTGATGCGCGCGTCTGTCGGCACGCCGTTCAGGTATTTGTCGCTCAGCAGCCCTTGGGCCAGCGCGCTAAAGGCAATGCAGCCCATGCCGGTATCCGTCAGGGCGTC
>CANGHQ010000225.1 GCA_947453585.1 Burkholderiales bacterium
CTCTCTACGCGACGCTTTATATATGCTGCCTTTGCTCTTCCTTCGTCACCATCACATTCGGCAAACGCCCTCGCCCAAACTGCCTTGTCAGTCGAAACATTTTCAAGCTCGGTAGTAGCCTGTTCATATGCCCAGTCTTGACTAAGCTCCTTGCCTCTGCTCTTTTCAACCCGACGACTAAAAATGGAAGTCCATGGCTTTCTTTCAATGCCCATCATCCAATAGAAGCCAACGCCATAAAGGATGGGCATAGGCAATGCAATTAATACCAATTGCCAAGTAATTTCTAATGGTGTGCTCCAGAGCTTGCTGGCAGTAAATATGATCACTGCAATCACCGCAGTGATCAGTCGCTGTCGTTTTGTGAAACGTTTTTGCATTTTGTTGCGTCCCTTTAGGTCACTTTATCACTGTGTGGATAAAGTCAGACCGAGTGACCGGAATCAGGCGCTCAGTTCACACAATCCAATTTCCGGTATCAGCCTATCGCCGCCTCAAAGCGAGGTTCGGTCAATGACGGCTTAATGGCCCAATCCGGCCCCAAAGCTTAGGCAGCTCAAACCGAGGCCGGTCGCGTGCTTTCCCCCAATACGATCTAAACCGCAGCCGTAGTCACGATTCCTGCGCCACCCCATCCTCAGCCACCCGCCCAATATGCGTCTGCGCCCGGCCCTTGGCCAGCAGCCATTGGCGCTGTCGCTCGCGCGCGCTGTCTTTTTGTGTGTCCGTGCTGGTGGCAAAGCAGCGCGGGCAGCTCACGCCCAGTTCAAACTCAGGTGAGTCGAGTGCGCCCTCGGGCAGGGGCTGGCGGCAGCAGCGGCAGAGTTGGTGGGCGCCGGGGTGCAGGCCGTGGCCGACCGAGACGCGCTCGTCAAACACAAAACATTCGCCCCGCCATTGGCTCTGCGCCTCGGGCACGGTTTCCAGGTATTTCAGGATGCCGCCTTGCAGGTGGAGCACCTCGTCAAAGCCTTGAGCGCGCAGCAAGGCGGTGGACTTTTCGCAGCGAATGCCGCCGGTGCAAAACATGGCGACTTTGGGCTTTTTGCCCCCACGCGCTTGCAGCGCTGTGGCTTGTTCCACCCAGGCGGGTAATTCGGAAAAGGTTTTGATGCGCGGGTCGAGCGCACCAGCAAAGGTGCCAATGTCCACTTCGTAGTCGTTGCGCGTGTCCACCAGCACCACCTCGGGGTCGCTGATCAGGGCGTTCCAGTCTTGCGGCAAAACGTAGGTGCCCGCGCCCGTGGTGGGGCTGATGCCGGGTACGCCCATGGTCACGATCTCTTTTTTCAGCCGCACTTTCATGCGGTGAAAGGGCGCCGTGTCCGACCACGATTCTTTGTGCACCAACGCGGCAAAAGCCGGATCGGCGCGCAGATAGGCCAGCACTGCGCGCACATCGTCGGGCGCGCCGGCAATGGTGCTGTTGATGCCCTCGCGCGCCAGCAAGATCATGCCTTTGACCTGGCGCTGCAGGCACAAGTCCAGCAAGGGCGCGCGGCGCTCGGCGTAGTCGGGCAAGTCCACAAAAAGGTAGAAGGCAGCAGTCAGGTAGCGCGCGGTGGGCAGGGACGAGGTCATAGGGGCAGAGAGTGGTGAGGCGTGAGTATGCCGGTTTGGCGGGCGGGTTGGCACAACCGGGCGCTGAGGGAAGTGTGCGGTGATTGCAGAGCGGGCGGGCCTTGAGCCCCAAAGCCGATCAACAAGGCCAAGTCGATCCGTGCTCGGGCACCAGCGCGCGCCATTTGAGCTCGCGCTCAATGCGGATGCGCAGCGCGTCTGACGCCGCCAGTTCGCCGTGCACCACATACACCTGGTCGGGCGGCTGCGGGCAGGTGCGCATCCAGTCCATCAGCTGCTGCGCATCCGCATGGGCCGACGCTGATTCGAGTTGCACCACTTCGGCCCGCACTTCCACGTCGTGGCCGTGGATGCGAACGCTGCGCGCGCCGCTGGCCAGGGTGGCGCCGCGCGTGCCCGGCGCCTGGTAGCCCGTCAATATCACCATATTGCGGTGGTCGCCCACGTGCTGCTCCAGGTGGTGCAGCACGCGCCCGCCGGTGGCCATGCCGCTGGCCGACAAAATCACCATCGGGCCGTGGCGCGCAGAAAGCGCCTTGGATTCTTCCGGGGTAGAGACCATGGTGGCGCAGCGCGACATGGCGCGCACTTCCTCGCGGCTCAGGCGGTATTCGCCTAGGTGCTGGGCAAAAGAGTGGGTGGCGTGCACCGCCATCGGGCTGTCCAAAAAGACAGGCAAGCCGTGGGGAATCACGCCCTGGACCTTGAGTTGGGCAATGGCGTGCAAGACCGCCTGGGCGCGACCCACAGCAAACACCGGCACCACCGCCTTGCCGCCGCGCGCCACCAGCCGCGCCAGCGCGGGGCCGAGTTCGGCCAGCAGGTTTTCTTGCGGGTGAATGCGGTCGCCGTAGGTGGATTCCACCACCAGCGTGTCGGCGGCGGGCAGGGGGTCGGGCGGCAGCATCACCGCGTCGTTGGGGCGCCCCACGTCGCCCGAGAAAAACAGGCGCCGCCCCGCCACTTCGACCAAGATGCCCGAAGCACCCACGATGTGCCCGGCCGGCTGAAAGGTGATTTTCCAGCCGGGCAGGGGCGTGAAGGCCTGGCGCTGCGGCACGGCCTTGATCAGCGGCAGGCAGTCCAGCGCGTCTTGGCGGGTGTAGAGCGGCAGGGCCGGCGCGTGTTTTGAAAAACCGTGGCGGTTGGCGAATGCCGCGTCTTCTTCTTGCAGGTGGCCGCTGTCGGGCAACAAAATCGCGCACAGGTCGCGCGTGCCGGCGCTGGCATACACCGGGCCGTGAAAGCCGCTCTTGGCCAACAGCGGCAGGTAGCCGCTGTGGTCCAGGTGCGCGTGCGTCAGCAGCACGGCGTGGATGTCGCCAGGCGCCACCGGAAGCGGACTGCGGTTGCGCAGGCGCAGCTGCTTGTAGCCCTGAAACAGGCCGCAGTCCACCAGCACGTTGACGCCCTGGTGCGCCAGCAAAAATTTGGAGCCGGTGACGGTATCGGCGCCGCCCAGAAAGCTGATTTGCACGCCCATAGCGCTCCTTGTCGGCAAACCCGGCCCGCCACAGGACACAAAAAAAGCCGCCAAGTCCTTTATAGACCGGGCGGCTTGGCGGCGCAGCGCTATCGCGCTAGGCCTTGGCCTGGATCAACTAAAAAAGCCCTTGAGCTTGTCTTTCCAGCTATCCCCCGAAGGTGAATGCTTGCTGCCGCCTTTTTTGAACGACTCTTCCAGCTCGCGCAGCAGCTTGCGCTGGCCTTCGTTGAGCTTGACGGGCGTCTCCACCGTGATGTGGCAATACAGGTCGCCGGGGTAGCTCGAACGCACGCCCTTGATGCCCTTGCCGCGCAGGCGAAACTGCTTGCCGGTTTGGGTGCCTTCGGGCAGGTCGATGGCTGCTTTGCCTTGCAGCGTGGGCACGTCAATCTCGCCGCCCAATGCGGCCGTGACCATGCCCACGGGCACGGTGCAATGCAAGTCGTCGCCATCGCGCTCAAAGATGTCGTGCTTTTTCAGGCGGATCTCGATGTACAGGTCGCCCGCCGGGCCGCCGTTGGTGCCCGCCTCGCCGTTGCCCGCGCTGCGGATGCGCATGCCCGCGTCTATACCGGCTGGAATTTTGACTTCCAGGGTCTTCTGGCGCTTGATCTTGCCCTGGCCCGCGCACGCGGTGCAAGGGTCGGGAATGATCTTGCCCACGCCACGGCAGGTGGGGCAGGGTTGTTGCACGCTGAAGAAGCCTTGGCGCATTTGCACCACACCGGCGCCGCCGCAGGTGCCGCAAGGCTTGATCTGGCTGCCGGGCTTGGCGCCCGAGCCGGCGCAGACTTCGCAGTTTTCTTGGGTTGGAATGCGGATTTGCGCGTCCTTGCCGTTGGCCGCTTCTTCAAGCGTCAGCTCCATGGCGTAGCTCAGGTCACCGCCGCGAAACACCTGGCGTCCGCCGCCCGCGCGTCCGCGCTGCTGGCCAAACATGTCGCCAAAAATGTCGCCAAAAGCCTCGGCAAATCCGCCAAAGCCTTCACCGCCCCCGGGGCCGCCGCGCATATTGGGGTCTACCCCGGCGTGGCCGTGCTGGTCGTAGGCGGCGCGCTTTTGCGGGTCCGACAGCATCTCGTAGGCTTCTTTGGCCTCTTTGAATTTGACTTCGGCCTCTTTGGTCGCTTCACCCTGGTTGCGGTCGGGGTGGAACTTCATTGCCAGCTTGCGATAGGACTTTTTAATTTCCTCGTCTGACGCGTTCTTGGGCACGCCCAGAATCTCGTAAAAATC
>CANGHQ010000226.1 GCA_947453585.1 Burkholderiales bacterium
CACCCGGGCCCAGGCCGGCAGCTTTATGGGGCTGGCCACCAACCGCGACTACGCCACCGAAGTCACGCTGCAGCCGCTAGAGCGCTACCCGCTGGACGCCGCCATTTTGTTCAGCGACATCCTGACCGTGCCCGACGCCATGGGCCTGGGCCTGAGTTTTGCGCTGGGCGAAGGCCCGCGTTTTGCGCACCCGGTGCGCGACGAAGCCGCTGTGGCGCGCCTGGAAGTGCCCGACATGGACAAGCTGCGCTATGTGTTTGACGCCGTCAGCTCCATCCGCAGCGCGCTAAAGCTGTCTGACGGACGCGGCCGCGTGCCCCTGATCGGTTTTTCTGGCAGCCCCTGGACGCTGGCCTGCTACATGGTCGAAGGCGCAGGCTCGGACGACTACCGCCTGGTCAAGACCATGCTTTACGCGCGCCCCGACCTGATGCACCGCATCCTGGCCATCAACGCCGACTCGGTGGCGGCTTACCTGAATGCCCAGATTGACGCGGGCGCCCAGGCGGTGATGGTGTTTGACAGCTGGGGCGGCGTGCTGGCCGACGGCGCGTTCCAGACCTTCAGCCTGGCTTATACGGCGCGGGTGCTGGCCCAGCTCAAGCGCGTGGGGCCGGACGGCCAAATCATTCCACGCATCGTGTTTACCAAAGGCGGCGGCCTGTGGCTGCAAGAGATGGCCGCGCTGGACTGTGACGTGCTGGGTCTGGACTGGACCGTCAACCTGGGCGCGGCGCGTGCGGCGGTCGGCGGCACCGTGGGCGGCCCGGGCAAGGCGCTGCAGGGAAATATTGACCCCAACGTGCTGTTTGCGCCCCCCGCGCAAATTGCCACCGAGGTGGCCCGGGTGCTCGACAGTTTTGGCAAACCACACCAAGGCGCGGGCGCCGGCCCGACACACATCTTTAACCTGGGCCACGGCATCAGCCAGCACACGCCGCCCGAGCATGTGTCGGCGCTGGTAGAGGCGGTGCACAGCCACTCGCGCAGCATGCGCGGCTGATCGCGCACGGCGCCGCAAGACCGGGCCACATAGGACCCGGCATTGCGGCCCAGAATGGACGCCTGACGCCTAACACCTTTTCGACCCCTTTTGGTGATGTTTATCAGTAGTTGTGCACAAAATATTGGACACGCCCTAACAGCTTTGTAATCGGCAATAGCCACATCGCTCCTAAGCTGATAGCGCGCCAAGTACTTGATTTATAAGAGATTTATTTATTGCGCATTTTCAAGGCAGACTGACAAAACGCTTGATTTCCCTAGCGTGGCGCGCCTGGCGCGCGAGATATCAACAAAGTTATCCACAGAAAATGCGGGAAAGACAGAAGACCTATACAAATCAAGGACTTAGCCTGGATTTGCACAGTTCACATGAGCCCAGCATGGCAACTCAAAAAGATGCCATCTTTGACCAACGGCGGGCCAATTTTGCAACCCGAGCGTCGTGCAATGCAACGGGCTATGGGTGCGTCTGAACTTACCTACACCAAAAAACCACTGCAAAGCGCCTTGGCCGCGTGCCCGCAGCCCAGTTATGCACAAAAATGGGGGGCGATTTGCAGCCCGCACCTTCTAGCCGCCAAACCCTGCATTCCCTCCTGAAAAGCGCCTAAGTGATTGATTTAAATGAATTTTGTAAAAATGCTGAATTTCTAGGCAAACTAGGAATTCAGCCCTGCTGCGCAGGCAAAACCAATTCTTGGCGGGGATATCAACAAAGTTATCCACAGTATTTGGGGGTAAGCAGCCTTTTCTATAAAAATCAAGGACTTAGCGCGTGCTCCGGCTTTAAATCATGCAGAACGTGCGCTAGCGCACAAAAGCGGACTTCTGCCAACCGCGCGCTCGCAGCCACGGCATGAGCGCCTGGATTTCTGTCTTGGTCCACACCCCGGCGCATGCGGCGCTCGGGCCGGTGCTGACCTACCGCTTTGCCACGCCCCTGCCCGCGGGAACGCTGGTGCGGGTGCCCTTGGGCAAGCGCGAAACCCTGGGCGTGGTGTGGCAAGACGCGGCGCATGAGTCGAGCGGCGAAATTGACAACGACAAGGTGCGCGAGATTGCCGGTGTGCTCGACACCGTGCCGCCCCTGGGCGAAGCCTGGCAGCAGCTGATGCGCTTTAGCGCTCAGTATTACCAGCGTTCACTGGGCGAGGTGGCACTGGCGGCGCTGCCGCCGCAGCTGCGCGATCTGTCGCCCCTGCAGATGCAGCGGCGCTTGTTGCGCAGCCAGCGCGGTGCCGCCAAGGCGGCCAAAGCCATGGCCCTGGCGGGGGAAGCACCGCAAGAAATAAGCCCTGCGTCTGAAGCAGCGCCATCGTCCCTAGAGCCCACGCTCAGCGCCGAACAAGCCGCCGCCGTGGGGCAAATTGCCGCGCATGACGGACCGTTTTTGCTCTTTGGCGCCACCGGCAGCGGCAAGACCGAGGTCTATTTGCACTGCGTGCAAACCCTGCTGGCGCAAGACCCCAGCGCGCAGGCGCTGGTGATGGTGCCCGAGATCAACCTCACGCCGCAACTCGAGGCACGGTTTCGCGAACGCTTTGCGCCCATGCTGGGCGCGCAGGCCGTGGTCAGCCTGCACAGCGGCATGACCAACCCCCAGCGCCTGGCCGCCTGGCTGGCCGCACATGAGGGGAGCGCGCGCATCGTGCTGGGCACGCGCATGGCGGTGTTTGCCTCCATGCCGCAACTCAAATTTATCGTGGTGGACGAAGAACACGACCCCAGCTACAAAAGCGGCGAAGGCGCACGCTACTCCGCCCGCGACCTGGCGGTCTACCGCGGTCGCCTGCAAGGCGCCAAGGTGCTGTTGGGTTCGGCCACGCCCTCGCTGGAGAGCTGGCACCAAAGCCGCCCGGCGGCCGAGGGCGGGCGCTACCAGCGCCTTTTGATGCCCGGGCGCATTGGCGCCAGCGCACAAGACCTGCCCCTGGTGCGCCGGGTGGACATGAACCACCAGCCGCGCAAGGCCATTTTTTCGCTGCCGCTGCTCGACGCCATCCGCGCCTGCGTGGCGCGCGGCGAACAAAGCATGGTGTTTTTGAACCGGCGCGGCTATGCCCCGGTGCTGCACTGTGCCGACTGCGGCTGGAAAAGCGAATGCGCGCACTGCAGCGCGTTTCGGGTCTTTCACAAGGCGGACCGCACGCTGCGCTGCCACCACTGCGGCTTTACCGAACGCGTGCCACGCGCCTGCCCGGGCTGCGGCAACGTGGACATCGCGCCCTTGGGCCGGGGCACCGAACAAATTGAAGAGCAGCTCGAAGCCTTGTTCACTGACATCCGCCGCCCCAACTCGGTCAGCGCTGAGTTCCCCGAAGGTGAGCCGGTGCGCGTGGCGCGCATTGACGCTGACACCACCCGCCTCAAGGGCAGCCTGCAAACCCAGCTCGCCGCTGTACACGCCGGTGACGTGGATGTGCTGGTGGGCACGCAGATGATTGCCAAGGGCCACGACTTTCGCCGCATCACGCTGGTGGCGGCCATCAACCCGGACGGCGCCCTGTTTTCCAGCGACTTTCGCGCGCCCGAGCGCTTGTTCAGCCTGCTGCTGCAAGCCGCAGGACGCGCCGGGCGCGACGCCACGCTGGGCAAGGGCAGCGAGGTCTGGATCCAGACCTTTGTGCCCACGCACCCGCTGTACGCCGCGCTCAAGCAACACGACTACCCGGCTTTTGCCCAAAGCCAGCTCGAAGAACGCGAACAAGCCGGCATGCCGCCTTTTAGCTTTCAAGCCCTGGTGCGGGCCGAGGCGCGCAGCCAGGAAGCGGCGCAGGCGTTTTTGAACGCTGCCAGCGCCAATGCCCGCCAAGACATGGCGACTTGGGACGGCTGGGCGGATGTGCTGGAAAACGTCACTCTGTACAGCGCGGTGCCCATGGCGATTGCGCGGGTGGCCAATGTGGAGCGCGCCCAAATGCTGGTGGAAAGCCCCTCGCGCGGCGCTTTGCAGCGGTTTTTGGCGGGTTGGCAGGGGGTGTTGCATGCGACGCGGGCGCAGCCGGAGTGCAAGGGGCTGATTCGCTGGGCGATTGATGTGGATCCGCTGGCGATTTGAGTTATTTTCTGGCTGGTGGACTTGATGGCGATTTGGTTCTTTTTCCCCGCCGATCCCCCCAGCCCCTCTCTCGCCCAGCGGGCGAGAGAGGGGGGCCAAGTCCACATTTGGTGTTTTCGCTTCGGCTAGGCCTCTATTGGCGTGGCACCTGTTGGTCTGGCCGCGACACGTAGGGGCGGCGCCGTCGCCGCGACGGCTTCGGG
>CANGHQ010000227.1 GCA_947453585.1 Burkholderiales bacterium
CCACCAACGCAGCCATTGCGCAGATCTTTGGCGTGGCGCATCTGTCCATGCTCAGCGGGTTTGTGTTTTTGAGCCACCAAATCGGTTCGTTTTTTGGCGTCTGGCTGGGCGGTTTTATGTATGACCGCACCGGCAGCTACGACCTGGTCTGGTACATCGCCATCGCGTTGGGCGTGTTTGCCGGGCTGGTGAACCTGCCGGTCAAGGAAGCGGCCATTGAACGCGGCCCCCGACTTTCACCTGCCAGTGCCTGAGCGCTCGATGCGCCATTTGCCCCCGCTCTGGGTTCGCAAGCTGCGCGTTGGCTTAGCGCTGGCGCTGGCCGCCACCGTGCTGGCACTGGTTTTTGGCCTGTATGCCCGCCCCGATTTCATGCTGCAAATGGCCAACCAGCTTTGGTCCTGTTTTTAATGTTTTTACAAGGTTCGTCGCCATGAGCAACACCGCTTCTCCCGCCCAGGTCATTGTCATTACCGGCGCCTCCGACGGCATTGGCGCCGAAATGGCGCGCCAACTCGCCCGCCAGCATGGCAAAAGCCTGGGGCTGGTGCTGGCCGCACGCACCGCTGCCACTCTGCAAACCGTGGCCGCCCAATGCGAAGCGTTGGGCGCGCAGTGCTTGGTGGTGCCCACCGATGTGTCAGTGCAGGCGCAATGCCAGGCGCTGATCGCCAGCGCCGCAGAGCGCTTTGGCCGCATCGACGGCCTGATCAACAACGCCGGCATTTCGGCCCAGGCGCTGTTTGCCCAGGTGCGGGCCGACGACCTGGGCTGGTACGAGCAGCTCATGCGCATCAACTTGTGGGGCAGCGTCTGGTGCACCCATGCCGCCCTGCCCCATCTGCAGAAAAGCCGGGGCCGCATCGTGGCCGTGTCGTCTCTGGCTGGCCTGATCGGCGTGCCCGGGCGCACCGCCTACAGCGCGTCCAAATTTGCCATGACCGGATTTTTTGAAGCCCTGCGCGCCGAACTGGTGGGCGCGGGCGTGAGCGTCACCACCGCCTACCCCGGCGTGGTGCTGACCAATATCCGCAGCCACGGCCTGAACGCCGCAGGCAAAGCCGCAGGGTCAAGCGGCCTCAAAGAAGACAATGCCATGGGCGTGGAGGAATGCGCTTCGCTCATCCTGCGCGGCATGCAGCAGCGCCAGCGTGAAGTGGTGATGACGGCGCCCGGCAAGATTGGCCGTTTCCTCAAACTGCTGTGGCCCGCTGCGGTCGAACGCATGGCGCTCAACGCCCTGAAAGACGATGTCAAACCCCGCTAACCCTGCCAACCCCGAGAAAGCGGCTGACCGCGCGCACGCCAACTCCCCAGACGCGCCTTCGCCCTGGGTGGTGCGCTGGTCGCACTTGGCTGCGCCCGGCGCCAGTGTGCTCGACATCGCCTGCGGCGGCGGCCGCCACCTAGACTGGTTTGCCCAGCGCGGCCACCCAGTAACCGGCGTGGACCGCGACACGGCGGCGGCGCGCTTGCGCCTACCAGGCGCAGAACTCGTCACTGCAGATATTGAAGCCGGCCCGTGGCCGCTAACCCTGGCCGAAGGCGCCGCCGCAACGCGCCAGTTTGGGCTGGTGGTAGTGACAAATTACCTCTGGCGGCCGCTGTGGCCCCGGATTCTGGACAGCGTGGCTCCCGGCGGCGTGCTGATTTACGAAACCTTTGCCACAGGCAACGAAACCGTAGGCCGCCCCAGCCGGCCCGATTTCTTGCTACAGAGCGGCGAACTGCTGCGCGTCTGCGCTGATTGGCACGTGGTGGCCTACGAGAACGGCACCCTGGCCGCGCCAACACGCTTTGTGCAGCGCATCGCCGCCGTACGCAAAGCCGGCGTAAAGGCGTTTGACGCGCCCAACCCAAGCTACCCACTCTAGGTAAAATCGCCTTTTTAACCAAGCATTGGCGCCCCATGACCCAAACACTCAAGCCCATTCGGGGCAGCATCGTCGCACTGGTGACCCCCATGCTGGACGACGGCGCCGTTGATTACCCCGCCTTGCGTCGCCTGATTGACTGGCATATCGCCGAGGGCACCGACTGCATCGGCGTGGTCGGCACCACGGGCGAATCGCCCACGGTCAACGTGGACGAACACTGCGAAATCATCCGCGTCTCAGTGGAACAGTGCGCTGGCCGCGTGCCGGTGATGGCCGGCTGCGGGGCCAATTCCACCAAAGAAGCCATTGAGTTGGCCCACTTTGCCAAAAAAGTCGGCGCCGACTGCCAATTGCAAGTAGTGCCCTACTACAACAAACCCACGCAAGAAGGCCAGTACCAGCATTTCAAGGCGATCGCCGAATCGGTCGATTTGCCCGTGGTTCTGTACAACGTGCCCGGCCGCTCGGTCGCCGATATGGCCCACGACACCGTGATTCGCCTGGCCCACGTGCCCGGCATCGTCGGCATCAAGGAAGCCACTGGCAATATTGAACGCGCCCAGTGGCTGATCAAGGAAGCCCCGGCCGGTTTTTCTATTTACTCGGGCGACGACCCCACCGCCGTGGCGCTCATGCTGTGCGGCGGCCACGGCAACGTCAGCGTCACCGCCAATGTGGCGCCCCGGCTGATGCACGAGCTCTGCATGGCCGCCATTGCCGGCGACGTGCGCCGCGCCATGGACATCCAGTTCAAGCTGCTGCCCCTGCACAAAGGCCTGTTTGTCGAGTCCAACCCCATCCCGGTGAAATGGGCGGTGGCACGCATGGGCTTGTGCGGCCACGCGCTGCGCCTGCCGCTCACACCCCTGACCGAGGCCAACCAACCGGCGCTTGAGCGCCTGCTGCAAAGCACTGGTTTAATTTAATCCCCATGCAAAGGTACTTTGTGAAATCTTCCTTTAAGTTGACGGTGCTGGCTGCCTCAGTGGCGTTGAGCGCCTGTTCGGTGCTCGATGGCGAAAAAGTCGACTACAAATCCAGCACCAAAGCGCCATCGCTGGCCGTACCGCCTGACCTGACGCAGCTGTCCAAAGACACCCGTTACTCGGTGGTCAACGGCGGCGTATCAGCGGCCAGCTCCAAAGCCGCAGTGGCGGCGCAGGTAGGCAAAGAGCCCGTGGCCGCTAGCGCAATGTCCGACATCCGGGTCGAGCGCCAGGGCAACCAGCGCTGGTTGGTCGTCAAACGCAGCCCCGAGAGCCTATGGGCGCCCCTGAAAGACTTTTGGCAGGAAAGCGGCTTCACCCTGAGCCTGGAGCAAAGCAATCTAGGCATCATGGAAACCGAGTGGAATGAAAATCGGGCCAACATCCCGCAAGATTTCATCCGGCGCTCGCTGGGCAAGGTCTTGGACAGCCTGTATTCCACCTCGCTGCGCGACAAATACCGCACGCGCCTGGAAAGCCGCGCTGACGGCGGCACCGAAATCTTCATCAGTCACCGCGGCATGCAAGAGGTTTACGCCACCGAAGACAAAAACCGTACCGTCTGGCAACCGCGCGCTGCTGACCCAGAGCTCGAAGCCGAATTTTTGCGCCGCCTGATGCTCAAGCTTGGCGCCAGCGCAGAGCAGGCGTCGCAGGTGGGCGCAGTAGCCCCTGCCAAACCCATGGCCAGTGCGTCCACAGCGGACGGATTGCCAGTACTCGAACTGACCGACGGTTTTGACCGCGCCTGGCGCCGTGTTGGCCTGTCCCTGGACCGCACCGGCTTTACGGTAGAAGACCGGGACCGTAACAAAGGTTTGTATTACGTGCGCTACGTGGCCTCTGGCGAGCAAGCCGCCGACGAGGGCTTTTTCAAGAAGCTGTTTGGCGGATCGGCCAAGGGCGCCGCAGCAGCCAAATACCAGATCTCGGTGCGCAGCGTGGGCGACAAAACCACCGTGTCGGTGCTCAACGACCTGGGATCTGCCGAACTGTCGGAGACCGCTCAGAAAATCATCAAAGTTCTGGCCGACGACCTGAAATAAAGGGCCTGCGCCCCAGGGCGCAGAAAAGCACAGACGAAAAAAAACCACCTTGCGGTGGTTTTTTTTCGAGCAATCAAAATATTACTTCGATGCTTCGGAAGCAGCAGGTGCGGCAGCAGGAGCAGCAGATGCGTCAGCAGCAGCAGGAGCAGCAGCAGGAGCGGCGGCAGGAGCAGCAGCTTCTTCTTTTTTACCGCAAGCAGCCAAGGCAGCAGCAGCGATCACGGCTGCCAAAACGAGAGATTTGTTCATTTTTAAAAACTAAGTGAGTTAACGAAACGATTTCCGGAAATGGTCTTGGCGGCACGCCACCAAAACCTAGCAAAAAGCATTCGATCTCTTCTTA
>CANGHQ010000228.1 GCA_947453585.1 Burkholderiales bacterium
AGCCAGCGCGCCCGGACCCTGCAGCGCCATGCAAAAGCAACAGTCGCGTGCAGACTTGGGCTTGCCCGCGCAAGGCTGGGGTTTGCTGCTGGTGGGCAACGATTTCCGCAAAAAAGGCCTGCCCACGCTGCTAAAAGCGCTGGTGCACTTGCCTGGCGATGTCTGGCTGGCAGTGGTAGGGCAGTCGCGCCAACTGGCAGACATGCGCAGCCTGGCCCAGCGCCTGGGCGTAGCGCACCGGGTGTGGTTTTTGGGCGCACTAGCCGACATGGACCGCGCCTACCAAGCAGCAGACTGCTTGGTGCACCCCACGCTGGAAGACACCTATGCCATGGTGGTGTTGGAGGCCATGGCGCATGGACTGCCGGTGGTGGTGAGTGCGGCGCGGTGGTGTGGCATTGCTGCGGAATTGCAGCACCGTGTTCATGCGCTGGTGCTGCAAGACCCTGCTTCGGTGAGCGATTTGCAAGCCCATGTTGAAGCGATTCTTCGTGATGAGCGCTTGGCTCAAACGCTGTCCAGCAATGCCGTCGAATTCGCCCGTCACCGCACCTGGCGTGACGTGGCGCAAACGCACGAAGCGCTGTACCTTCAAGTTAAAAATTAAGCCATTCCAAGCAATGAAAATCCCGGTCTTGATGTACCACCAAATTGAGGAGCATGCGCCCAAAGGTACGCCGCTGCGTGGCTTGGTGGTGCGGCCAAAAACTTTTGCCCGGCACATGGCGCTGATGCACTTGCTGGGCTACCGGGGTTTGTCCATGAGTGAGTTGATGCCGTACCTGCGCGGAGAAAAACAGGGCAAGGTATTTGGAATTACGTTCGACGATGGATACGAAAACAACCTTCGCAACGCCTTGCCCGTGCTGCGGCGGCATGGCTTTACCGCCACGTGTTACGCCGTCAGCGCTGCCCTAGGCAAAACCAACGCCTGGGACGCGGCCTTGGGCATCAATCAGGTGCCCTTGATGAACGCACAGCAATTGAAGCAATGGTGCGCTGGCGGACAGGAGGTGGGCAGCCACTCGCAAAACCATGTTCGTCTGACTGGCTTGACGCCCCGCGAACTGCACGCTGAAGTGGTGGAGTCGCGTGGGCAACTTGGCGCACAGTTGCAAGATACCTCTGCCATCGCGCATTTTTGTTATCCCTACGGTGCCTGTGATGCAGCGGCAACCGCAGCCGTGCGCGGCGCCGGGTACCTGAGTGCAACCACCACGGTACGCGGGCGGTTGGATACCGCCCAGCCCCATGACCTGCTGCTGATTCCACGGGTTCTGATGAGCCGCTCCAGCACGTGGCTGCATTTGCTGCTGAAGTGCTTTACCAGCTACGAAGACCGGCGGGGCCAGCCAACAAACACAACCTGAGTTCGGCGCTTCCTGCGCCTGGTGGTCACTTCAGGCCGCGTCTCCATCGTGCAGTCCCATACGGTAAAGCTTGGCGTAATGCCCATCACGCTCTAAAAGTTCACGGTGTGTTCCAACTTCGAGTAATTTGCCATGATGCATCACCACAATTCGGTCCGCATGCTGCACGGTGGAGAGCCGGTGTGCAATCACCAGTGTGGTGCGACCCTGCATGAGACGCTGCAAGGCTTCTTGGACCAGGCGTTCGGACTCAGTATCCAAAGCGGAAGTGGCCTCGTCCAAGATCAGAACCGGGGCGTCTTTGTACAGCGCCCGCGCAATCGCAATGCGCTGTCTTTGTCCGCCAGACAGTTCCATGGCGTTGTGGCCCACCATGCTGTCCAAGCCTTTTGGGGCTTGTTGCACATAGTCTCCCAGATTGGCCGCCTGCAGGCAGCGAAGCACCTTGTCGCGGTCAATGGCCCCTCCTAGCGCGACGTTGGCGGCGATGGTGTCATTGAGCATGAACACATGCTGGCTGACCTGCGCAAACTGCGTCCGCAGTGCCAGCAGGTTCCAATCAAGCAAAGGCACGCCGTCTAAAGTGACTGCGCCCGCTGTGCTGGCTATAAAGCGTGGAAGCAGATTGACCAGCGTCGTTTTTCCCGCCCCAGAGCTGCCCACCAGCGCAATGGTTTCGCCGGGGCGAATCTCAAGAGAAAAGTCGTCCAGTGCAGCCGGATTTGCCTGGTCGTAGACCACCGACACATGCGCAAACCGGATGGCGCCATTAGCCCTAGGCTTGGCAAAGCTGCCACTGCTTTCAACCGGCGCACTCACCAGCAGTTCAACGCCTTTTTCGATGGCGGCGAGCCCGCGGGTGAGCGGGTTGGCGACTTCCGAGAGGTGTTTTACCGGCGCGATCAGCATCAGCATGGCGGTGACAAACGCGGCAAATCCACCAACGGTGGTAGCGCTCGACTGGCTTTGCACCAAGGCCACCGTGATCACGGAAGACAAGGCCACGGCCGACAACATTTGTGTCAGGGGCGTCATGGCAGCAGCAGCGGCAGTCGACTTCATGAACAGACGGTTGAGTGAGCTGCCAAGCCGTTCGAACCGTTCTTGCTGTGCCCCTTGCGCAGCATAAAGCCGAATATCGCGCTGCGTCAGCACGTTTTCCTCAATGACGTAAGCCAAGGCGTCAGTAGCACTTTGTCCCTGTTTGGTGATGCTGTACAGGCGCTTGGTAAGAGTTTTCATGACCCAAGCGACCGCCGGAAAGAGCATGCCAACGATGAGCGTCAGCTTCCAGTTAAGGTACATCAGGTACCCCAGCAGTGCCAGCAGCGTGAGCGAATCACGTGCCAGGGTCATCAGCGCCTGCACCAAAAGCACTGCGCCGGCGTGCACCTCGTAGACAACGGTGTTGGACAGCGTGCTGGACGACTGGTTTTTGAACAGTGAGAAATCGGCCTCCAGCAAGCGCGCAAACATGGCCTTGCGCATTTCGAACAGCCCGAGGTTGGCCACTTTGGCCAGCGCCATTTGGGCAATGAAGTTTGACAAGCCGCGCACACCAAAGATCAGAATGATGCACACCGGCACGGTCCACAACTCCAAGCCACCCTTTTGAAAACCCGTGTCGAGCAGCGGCTGCATCAAGGCGGGGATCAGTGGCTCGGTTAAGGACAAGACGATGGCGCCCACCACCGCAGCAACCCAAGCATGCAGTGGCTTGTGAAAGTAAGGCCAGATCCGCAGCAGTCGGGCGAGCACCGAGCTGGGCTTTGGGTCTGAGGCGGGGGTTAAGGACAAGGGCGGTGGCATCATGTGGTTTCGGTTTTACCGGCAAGCGCAGCAGGATGGAGGCCGAAATTCAGCACCAATGCCAGCGACATGCACAGAAAGTCCCCGATCAACGCATCTAACAGTGCGCAGTTAAACAGGCAGGCCACCATGGTTGCCACCAACACCGACTGCGCCGCGCGCCGCGCCTGTTGCTCGAAGCTATTGGACAGACGCCACACTGCAATAAAAATGGCCAGCAGCAGTGCCAAGCCGGACAGGCCCAGTTCTACACCCCACAACAGATACTCTTGATGCGGGTTGCCCGCCGTTGGCACATACCCGGGTAGTGCTGATGCGGGTTGCAGCGCGTCGTACTGGCTACTCCAGCTGCCAGCCCCGTGGCCGATCAAAGGGTGTTTTTGGATTGCCAGAAGTGAGTCTTTCCAAAATTTCATACGCACGCCCGACGAAGTTTCGCCCGCATCGGGGCTGGCACCGCGCATGAGTGCCGTCACCTCGGTTTTGACCAAGAGTGCGCGTTGTTGTGCCTGGGGCGCCACCAGGCTGACCAATCCGGCAAGCGCTAGCGGCGCGAGCAGCGCAGTCAAACGCCATCGGCTTGGCAGTTCCCAATAGATGGCCAGGGAAACCAAGGCGGTAGCCAACACATATCCGGTTCGGCCAATAAAAATCCCAAACACCGCACCGATTGCAAGCCCTGATGCAAGCGCCACTGTCGCGGTGCGGATGGGCGCAGGAATAAGTTCCCGCAAATGCCAGACCATCGCGCCAAACACCGCAGTCATGATGGACTGGTCCAAATAAGTTGAAAAAACAGCGTAGAGGGTGCCATCCTCTGCCCGACCAATTTGGGCCCAAGGTACGGGAAGATTCAGGTAAAGCGCCCATGTGCCCAAAAGCAAGACCAATTGCCCCACCAGGAATACCCGCAAAGCAATCACAGAATCCCTGCGGCTCTTCGACAAGAAAAAGACGAGAGGCAGGACCAACAGGTTCCCGTGCTGTGACAAGGACTTGCCGATGGCCGCACCGCTGCCGCTGCTCCACAGAGCGCTTAAGGAAAAAGCCGCCATCGCCAAATAAATCAGACGATG
>CANGHQ010000229.1 GCA_947453585.1 Burkholderiales bacterium
ACCATATAGGGGTTGGGCGCCTCGAAGGTGTCCATGGTTTTCTTGAACTCGGCCACATCGGTCATGCCCTTGGGGTTGGCCTTGAGCGTTTCCAGGATGTATTCCAAGGCGTAGACCTTGGTGTTGGACTCGTCGTTGTATTCGCCAAACATTTTGGTGTAGCGCTTGACGAATTCACGCATCTTGTCCGAGGCCAGTTGGGGGGTAGAAGCACCACCCACCGAGATAAAGCCGTCGGCCAACTTGCCCGCGCCTTCTTTCAGCACATTGGCGTCTTGCGCGGTTTCGGTCGAAATGATGCCTTTGAAGCCCATCTCACGGGCCGAGCGAATCAGCTGTGGCGCCTGGGCGGGCGATACGCCCGACAAGACCAGCAAATCAGGCGTGGTCTTGAGCACGGGCAGCAGCACGGGGCTGAAGTCGGTGGTGTCCACCTGGAAAGTCACGTTAGCTGACACCACTTGCATGCCCAGCGCCTTGGCCGCAACGGCACCGCTGTCGCGCTGGCTTAAAGGGTCAGACTCGTTGGCGGCCACAAAGGCGACCTTCTTGACGTTCTTTTCCTTCATCAAGTACTTGTAGATGGCCGGGCCAGACTGGTAGTTGGCCACCATGCCCAAAATGGCGTTGGACGCTGGCTTGACGTACAGCTCTTTGGGGAAAGCGTAGGGGAAGTACATGATTCCCTTTTGCTCTGCCACGGGGCGCACGGCGGCGGCGCCGTCATCCACATTGGGGCCGACCACGTAGTGGATGCCTTCTTGCGCCATTTTTTCCATACCGGCGATCGCGCGCTTGGGGTCTTTTTGGTCGTCAAAGGCGACGATCTTCACGTCATAGGTGGTGCCGCCGATTTTGACGCCACCGGTCTCGTTGATCCAGGCGGCACGGGTTTCCATAGAGCGCTGGTTAGAAATGCCCCAGCTTGCAGCCGGGCCGGACGTGACGCCCACAAACCCGATTTTCAGCACCGGGTTGGCGGCAAAGGCCGCGCCGCTGAGTGCGGCAGCAACGAGACCAGCGATGGCGCTGGTTTTCAGAAAGTAACGCTTTTTCATGAAGGCAACTCCTAATTGAGGACACTGTGTTGGAAAGGTCACCAAGGCTGCGCGATGCACGCAAAGTAGCTTGGTGTTCGCATCATGAATGTTGTTAACAATCGTGTCAACGATTGTTTGGATATTTTTTGTAGGGGTTTTCACGGCACTACAATTTGCCGCATGAGCACAATTTCCAAGCCGGTTGACGCGGAAGAGGCGCAGATCGTTGAGCGCATTTACGAGGCCGTCATGGACCAGCGCCTGGCGCCGGGCGCCAAACTGTCAGAAGCCCATTTGTGCGAAGCCTTTGGCGTGGGTCGCATGCGCATACGCCGCAGCCTGCTCATTTTGGCCAGCCGCGAAGTGGTGGAATTGCAGCCCAACCGGGGCGCCTATGTGGCCCAACCCAGCGCCGAACAAGCCCGCGAAATTTTTGAAGCGCGCCTGGCGGTCGAGCCATCTTTGGTGCGCATTGCGGCCCAGCGCGTCAGCCAGGCCGACATCGCCGTCTTGCAGCAGCACCTGGAAAACGAATCTGCCGCCCACCACCAGGGCAACCGACGCGAGGCCATTCGCCTGTCCGGCCAGTTCCATGCGGCCGTGGCACAGGCGGCGGGCAACTCGGTCATGCTGCGCATCGTCAAAGACCTGGTAACCCGAAGCTCGCTGATCATCGGCATGTACGGCGACGCCGGCTTTACCAACTGCCGCGACGACGAACACACCGCCATCGTCAGCGCCCTGGCCGCCGGAGATGCCGACCAGGCTGAGGGCCTGATGCGCACCCACCTGGAACACATCACCCAGCACCTGCAACTGGAGCGCGCGCCTACGGGGGCGCAGGATTTGCTTAGTTTGTTTGGGGCGGGGGCGGCTGGTTAAGACACGTCTTTTGCTCGATTAGCCTATTTGGGCAGAGCCGGAATTGCCTCGGGAAGTCGCTGCACGCCCTGTGTCGAACCAAACAGTTCGCCGCGTATCCCCGCCAAAGTCGGTTTATTTTTGGACTCCCAGCGGATCGTTCGGTAGCCAGCGCTTCTGAGCATGGTGTCACGCCTGCCATCCTTCTCTGCCTTGTGGCTTCTGTCATCCAATTCAATGATCGCCACGATCTCACCGGATTGCCTGTCTTGCGCAACGAAATCGATAATCTTTTGAGAAAACTGGCCGCGAATGCGCATGAACGCTTTACGGTCGCTGCTGGGTACGGCAGGGTCGAGAATTGCGCCCATGGAAACTTGAGCGTGAAAGCGGAACTCTGGGCATGCGGACTCCATTCTTCCAATGAACTCGATTTCATTGGCTGAGAGCAGACGCTTTGCTTTAAATTGGTCCGTTGCGTTCGCATCCCCTTTTGAGGCGCGTTTGGCTATTAGTATTGCAATTCCAACGACCACAGAGGCTGCGATCGCGAGAAGCGTGACGATGTTTGATGTTGTGCTCATGAGTACTAAATGCTAGGTCCGACGGCAAGTCAGGCATCGCTCGGCTTCCGAATTGGGTTTGATAGTTCAGGAAAGAGCAGACAAGCAAATCTTGTCCGTCGAATCTGGTGGCCCCGCTGACGTTGCGCCCGTGGTGGCGCGGTAGTTCGGTGGCTTTGCGTCGCCGGTTTTCACCGGTTTTGGCTTTCAATTTCTTGTCTGCCGGTCTTTTTAGAGATCGGCGACGCAATCTTAGCAAAAAGATAAAAGTTAAAGGAGGATCGCTTGGTGTTCTAGGCTAAAGCCAGAGTCGGGTGCCGGTCGGTGCTGTGGTTCGTTTGGGGAGTGCGCTTCGCCAGCTTGCAAGGCCAACCCTCTTTTCCGCCGGCTCAGGCCGCAACCGAGTGCGCCGACAGGTCGCTGCCACCTTGTCCACCTTGGGCTTGGGCGTAAAAGCGGCTTTGTGCCTCGGAAGGCTCCACAGGTGCTGCATAATTGCAAATAGTTGCAACCTTTGGAGATGCTATGAGCGCAAGCGCCCCTACCGTCGGTGTGAAGATCGATCCGTTGATGAAGCAGCGGCTTCAGCGCCTTGCCAAGGCCAGGCACCGGACACCCCACTGGGTGATGCGTGAAGCCATTGAGCAATACGTCGATCGTGAAGAAAAACGTGATGCGCTTCGTCAGGATGTTTTGCAGTCTTGGCAAGAGTACGACGAAACCGGTCTGCACCTGACCGGCGATGAAGCCATTGCATGGCTGCAGACCTGGGGCACCGACGCAGAGAAAGACGCGCCGCAATGCCACGTGTGATTCTTTCCCCTGGCGCGTTGCGCGATCTGCAGCGCCTGCGCGAATTCTTGAGGCCAAAAAGCGTTGAGGCGGCACAACGATCGGCAAGTGTGATCATCAAGGCCATTCAAGTACTGGGCCTGCAGCCTGGCATCGGTCGGCCAGCGGAAGACCTAGGGCCAGATTACCGTGAACTGCCCATCGATTTTGGAAGTAGTGGCTACTTGGCACTTTACCGGTTGGTTGGGGAAGACGTCATCATCCTGGCCTTGCGTCACCAACTGGAAGACAAGTACACGTAAGCTCGCGCCCCGTTTACTGCCCGAATACGGCTTAAATCATTTCGGCTTGAACTCTAATGCCTTGATCATCGTCGCCCGACGGTCATGCCGCCAACTTGGGACCGGGTAACCGGTTCAGGCGTTTTCCTAGGCAAGCGCCGACGACGGGGCCCCGCCACTTACAACTCCCGCGCCAACCGCAACCCATCCAGCACCGCCGCATGCGTGTTGCGCGCAGCCACTGCGTCGCCGATACGAAACAGCTGAAAACCGCCGCCCGGGTTGCTCGCCATGGTTTGCGCCTGGCCCGCAATCAGTTGGCCGTAGTCCACCGCGCCCAGGTTGCTGGAATGGGGTTTGAGGGCGAAGTACAGGTCTTCCAGTGGCAGCGTGCCGTGGTTGACTACCACCTGGTCCACCACGCGCTCTTTGCGCACGCCGCCGTAGTCGCTGCCCAGCACCGCTAGCAGTTTGCCGCTTTGGGTCGGGTGGCGCGCCACCGACTGAAGGCGAAACGTCACGGTAAAGGTCACGTCGAGCTTTTGCAGGCTGCGCATATAGGGCACGAGGTTCATGGCCATCACCTCGGGCGCAAAGGTGCGGTCGGGGGTGGCCACCTCCAGCCAGGCGCCGCTTTGGGCAATCACTTCGGCCGCTTGCAGGGCGGAGTGGTCGCCCGCGTCGTCAAACAACAGCACATCCTTGCCCGGTTTCACG
>CANGHQ010000230.1 GCA_947453585.1 Burkholderiales bacterium
GGACGAGGGGATCTGCGTGGGTGCCCAGATTTCGACCTTGCCGTCTTTGACCTGCGCGGTGCAGTTCATGGGCTCCATGGTGGCGTGGGCCAGGTAGGGCGCGGTGTAGCTGGCTTCAATCGTCTTGCCGCCGGATTTTTCGGCCCCTGCAATGTCGCCTTGCTCAAAAAAGGTGAAGCCGTTCTCTTTGTCGAGCTGGCTTTGCAGGGCGGCGGCAATTTGCTGCGTGTCCAGGGCGCCTTGGGCGCGCTGTTGCCACTGCGCGGTGACGGCCTGGGCGCCTTGGCGGGCGTGCCAGGTGGTTTTTGCCACCACGGCAAAACCGGCGCTGGCGCCATGCAGCGCGTCCAGCGCCACCACTTGCTGCACGCCGGGCAAGGCCAGGGCGGCTTTGGTGTCGAGCGACGCGGCGCTGCCGCCAATCATGGGCGACAGGCGCACGGCGGCAAACAGCATTTCGGGCAGGCGCACGTCCAGGCCAAAAGTGGCGCTGCCGTTGGTTTTGCCCAGCAAATCGGTGCGCGGGGCGGATGTGCCAATCAGCTTCCAGTCCTTGCGCTCTTTGGGCGCCACGGTGCCCGGCGACGTGCCGGCGCCGGCTTGGGCAAATTCGCCGTAGTGGCCCGATTTGCCCGAGGTGTGTTGCAGCTTGCCCTGTTGCACGGTGATCTCGGACGCTGGTACTTTCCATTGGGCAGCAGCAGCGCCCACCAGGCTGGCGCGGGCGGTGGCCGCCGCCATGCGCAGCGGCTCCCAACCGTCAGACACGCTGGACGAGCCGCCGGTGGCGATGATGCCCAGTTCACGCCCCAGCTTGCCCACAATCCATTCGCCCACTTTGACCGATGTGGGCTTGGCGCCGCCTTCAGAGGCCAGTGGATGAAAAGGCAGGCTGCCCAAAAGCATGGCCACGTTGCCGTAAATGGCGTCGGGCCCGGCTTGTTCCAGCCGCACCTGCGCCAGTGGCACGTCGAGCTCTTCGGCCACCAGCATGGACAGGGCGGTGTGCACGCCCTGGCCCATTTCGCTGCGCGGCATGGCCAGCACCACGGTGCCGTCTTGGGCGATTTTGATCCAGCCGTTCAGGGCCACGTCGTTTTGGGTGGCCAGCATGTTGTCGGGCTTGCCAAGGCGCGAGCGCGCGGGCATCACGCCCCAGCCCACGACCAGTGCGCCGGTGGCGCCCAGGGCGCTCAGTATCCAGGTGCGGCGCTTCATACGGTCACCTCCGCTGCCTTGGATGCAAGGGGTGCGGCTTGCGCAGTGGCAATCTGGGGCGCGCCTGCGGCGCGGTGGATGGCGGCGCGCACCCGTTGGTAGGTGCCGCAGCGGCAGATGTTGTTCATGGCCGCATCAATGTCGGCATCGGTGGGGTGGGGGTTGGCCGCCAGCAGGGCAGCTGCGGCCATCAGCATGCCGCTTTGGCAGTAGCCGCATTGGGGCACTTGTTCGGCAATCCAGGCCAGTTGCAGCGCGTGGGGCTGCTCGGCGCTGCCCAGCGATTCAATGGTGCGTATGTCTTTGCCCACCAGGATGGACGCCGGGGTGACGCAAGAGCGCACCGCCTGGCCGTCTACGTGCACGGTGCAGGCGCCGCAGGCCGCCACGCCGCAGCCAAACTTGGTGCCGGTCAGGTGAAGTTGGTCGCGCAACACCCACAAGAGGGGCATGTCGGCTTCGGCTTGTACGGCCTTGCCATTGATCGTGAGGTCCATGGGCGTTTTCCTGGTTAATGCAGGCGCGCATGGTAATGCAGGCAACAGCGCCCGTGCCGACAGCGGCTGACAAAGCCCCTGCGGCGCATCACGGGGGGCTGCGCGGCTACTTGACCAAGACCACCGGCTGCTGGACCAGCGCGATAAGGCGCTGCGCCACCGAACCCAGCACCAGGTCGCTCAGGCCCGAACGCCCCTTGCTGCCCAGCACCAGCGTGTCGAATTTGCCAGCGTTGGCGGTTTTCATGATTTCTTCGACCACGTGGCCGATTTTGATCACCATGTCGTGGGGCAGATCCGCCTTGTCGAGCAGTTTGCGTGCGGGTTTGAGGTCGCGCTCGCTGACTTCGCGGAAATAGTCTTGCAGGCCGTCTTTGGGCAAATGCTTGGCCAAGTGGCGCAGGCCGGTGTCGTCATGCACGGTGACCAGGGTGATGTGCGGCTTTTCTGCGAGCTGCTTGGCCAGTGTGGCGGCGTATTTCACCGCGCGCAGGGCAGAGCTGGAGCCGTCAACAGCAATCAAAATCTTCATGGAAATCTCCGAAAAATGGCTGAAACTGGCGAAAGCATCAATGAGGGGACCGAACCCAAAGCGTCACTATTTGGCCCGGACTTGTTCTAGGTCTATGGTCGCCGCAGGGTGCGCGTCGTATATTGATTCGCATCAATAAGTGCTGCAAAGCACACACCTATTACCTATGCTGGCTCCAAGCGATATTTCTACCTGGTTCAACCTGAGCGTGGCTGTGGGCATTGGTTTGCTGGTGGGGGCCGAGCGCGAGCGGCGCAAGGGCCCGGACAAGCACCGCAGCGCTGCGGGTATTCGCACTTTTTCCCTGAGCGCGCTAGTGGGCGGCGTGGCCGTGGCATTGGACCAGCCCTATGTGTTCTTGGTGGTCTTGCTGGTCGTGGGCGGCCTGTCGCTGGCCGCTTACCAGCGTAAGGTGGAGCGCGAGCCGGGCCTGACCTCTGAGGTGGCGCTGCTGATTACCTGCCTGCTGGGCGCCCTGTGCGTGACGCGCCCGGCCATGGCCGCAGGCATTGGCGTTGCGCTGGTGGCCTTGCTGGCCGGGCGCGACCAGATGCACCGCTTTGTGCGCATGGCGCTGACCGAGGCGGAGCTGCATGACGTCATCCTGTTTTTGGGCATGGCGCTGATCGCGCTGCCACTGGCGCCCGACCGTTATCTGGGGCCGTTCGAGGCCATTAACCCGCACGCGCTGGTGCGCTTTGTGGTGATGATCATGGCCGTGGGCGCCATGGGCCATATTGGGCGGCGCCTGCTGGGCGCGCAGTACGGGCTGGCCGTGAGCGGCTTGGCCGGGGGATTTGTGTCCAGCACCGCCACCATTTATTCCATGGCCCGGCTGGCCGCGCGCGACACCTTGCAACTGCGCGGTGCGGCCGCCGGGGCGGTGTTGTCCACGGTGGCGACCATGGTGCAGCTCTCTTTGGTGCTGTGGCTGCTGCTGCCCCCGCTGTTTTTGATGCTTGCGTGGCCCCTGGCGTTGGGCGGTGCGGCGGCGGCCTTGTATGCGCTGGCGCTGCTGCTGAGCAGCCCGATGCAGGCCACGGTGGCGCCCGGCGACTTGGTTCAAGGCCATGCGTTTGAACTTAAAACCACGTTCACGCTGGCGGCGTTTGTGCTGCTGGTCACACTCGTGGCGGCCGCGCTGAACGCCTGGGTGGGCGCCAGTAGTTTGGTCTATAGCGCTGCGGCTACGGGCTTGGTGGACGCGCATTCCATCGTTGCGTCGGTGAGTGCGCTGGTGGGCAGCGGCAAGTTGCTGCTGGCCGACACGCCCTGGTCGGTGCTGGCGGCGCTCACATCGAACACCGTGACCAAGGCGGTCATCGTTTGCTACAGCGGCAGCCCCGCTTACCGCTGGCGCGTGCTGCCGGGTTTGCTGCTTTTGATGGCGGCGGTGTGGTTGTCGGCGCTGGCGACTTTGCCCTAGCCCTGGGCGCGCAGCGCTAGAGAGGCGTCTGCGGCATGAGCCGCTTGCAAGCCGTGCAGCACATTGCCCACCACGATCACGCTGGGGCTGCCCAGGCCCTCGCTTTGCAAGGTGGCGTGCAGCGTGGCCAGGGTGGCCACGGCGTGGCGCTGGCTGGGCAGGCTGGCGTTTTGGATGATGGCCACCGGCGTGTCGCCGCTCAGGCCTTGCAGCAGCGCGCTTTGGATGGTGGCCGCGCCACTCACGCCCATGTAAATCACCAACGTGAGTTTGGCTTGTTGTGCGGTGTGCGCCAGGGCCACCCAGTCGGTGCCGCTGTCGCCCGGTTTGGCGTGGCCGGTGACAAACACCACACCGTGCGCGTGCTCGCGGTGGGTGAGCGGCACGTTCAGGCTGGTGAGCGCCGCCAGGCCTGCGGTAATGCCGTTGACCACGCTGACCGCAATGCCTGCGGCCTGCAAGGCTTCGACCTCTTCGCCACCACGGCCAAAGACAAAGGGGTCGCCGCCCTTGAGGCGCACCACCTGCTCGCCGCGCTGGGCTTCGCTGACCATGAGTTTTTCAATA